>JAFGWA010000053.1 GCA_016937715.1 Candidatus Goldiibacteriota bacterium | reverse complement strand
ATTTTTTCCCCTTGGGAAAAAGAAAAAGCCCTCATCAACATCTTGGGCCTTTATTTTTTCCCCTTGGGAAAAAGAAAAAGCCCTCATCAACATCTTGGGCCTTTATTTTTTCCCCTTGGGAAAAAGAAAAAGCCCGGCGGATATCCGCCGGGCTTTTATTGGGAGAGAGCTGATTAGCCTCTCTGTACGTTTGCTGCCTGGGGTCCTTTTGCGCCTTCTACGATGTCAAACGTAACTTCTTCGCCTTCTCTAAGAGTCTTAAAGCCGTCCATCTTGATTGCGTCAAAATGAACAAATACATCTTTTCCGCCTGCCTGTTCAATGAAACCGTAACCTTTCTTTTCATTAAACCATTTCACCTTTCCGTTTGCCATACTTCTACTACCTCCAAAAAATTTTTAAATCCGTGCAGCACTTCTTCTACACTTATGGAAAAATTATACATTTTTTTGCTTTTATGTCAATACCCTTTTTACTGTACGTTAAAAATCCTTATAAGCACAAGGCTTAAATCCGGAATATACGTTATAAGCATAAGCCCTATAATAAGCATGGCAAGAAAAGGCAGTGTTGCCTTTGCAAGCGTAAGCACGGGTTTTCTGAACCTGAAAGACGCTATAAACAAGTTTAAACCCGCCGGCGGCGCGTTGTACCCTATTTCAAGGTTAGCCAAAAATATAATAGCCATATGCACGGGATCTATGCCGAATTCCTTTGCAATGGGCAGCATTAAGGGCAATACAACAATTAATGCCGAAAAAACATCCAGCACAGCTCCCACAATTATAAGAAATATGTTCAACAGAAGAAGAAACAGCCACTTTTCGTGCACATAAGTCCTTAACCAGTCAAGAATCTGCATGGGAACCTGTTCATCCACAAGGTAATTGGTAAAGCCCATAGCGGCGCCAAGTATTACAAATATCCCGCCCACCACTATCATACTTGACCTTATTATCCTTGGAATGTCGCGTGTTAAAGATAAATCCTTATATATAAAAACCTCTATTATGAAGGCGTACGCGGTGGTTAATATGGCGGCTTCTGACGCCGTAAATGTTCCGCTGTAAATACCGCCGATTACCACAAACGGAAGCGGAATTTCCCACGCGGTCTCTTTTAAAGCGCTTATCAGTTTGCCCCATTCAAACGGCTCTGTATTATCAAGCACCGCTCCCTGTTTTAAAGACCATAACGACATAAGAAGGATTAATATAGCGCCGGGAATTATACCGGCTATGAAAAGTTTTGATATGCTTACGTTTGCAATTACACCATAGAGTATAAGCAGCAGGCTTGGCGGGAATAAAAGCCCCAGGCTGCCCGACGTGGTTAAAAGCCCCAGCGAGAAGTTCTGCGGATATTTATCCTTTATAAGCATCGGGTACAGAATTCCGCCCAACGCGATAATGGTTACGCCTGACGCGCCGGAAAAAGAGGTGAAAAAAGCGCAGACAAATAAAGCCACAATAGCGGTGCCGCCCTTTATGGAACCCACAAGCGCGCGGGTTAGTTTAATTAGCCTTTTGGGAGTGCCGCTTTCAGCCAGCAGATAACCCGCAAAAGTGAAAAGCGGAATTGCAATAAGCACGGGAGAAGCGGCCATTCTGCTTATTTCTATAATAACGGCAGATGTGTCTATTCCCGCCATTATAAAAAGCGCCACAGCCAGCCCCGCGAAAACCAGAAATAAAGGCATTCCCACTATGGCAAGTAATACCGCCGTTATCCCTATTATAGCCGCGGTCATTTTTTAACCGCCTTGCGCATGATTTTTACGCTGTCAAAAATACCCTGAAAATAGATAAACATCATTACAATAAACGTCAACGGTATTACGGATTCCATAACCCATACAGGTATAAAAAATATTTTCTGCGAGTCAGGCATTTCATTTAAGATAAAAACCACTCCGGCCCAGGAAAGGAACCCAAGAATAACCGTGGCTGCCGTGCTGATAATAACACCCACAAGGCCGGGATTTATTTTTTTAAGGTATTTGCTTAAAATATCAAGGTTGATGTGACGGTGTTTAAACGCGGCAAGCGAAGCGCCCAAAAAGCTTACCCAAAGGACAAGATACCTTGAAAGCGATTCCGCATTGGGTATGCCTGTTTTAAAAACAAGGCGCAGAATTACCTGCATGGCGGAAAAAGCAAGCAGCAGTATAAAAAGGGTCACCACCACAGCTTTAAGGATCCTGTAAACGTTATAATTTAAACTTCTTAAAAATTTCAATTATTATTTTACCTTTTCTTCTTTTTTTGCTTCCTCAATATAACCAAGCATTTCATCAAGCTGTGCCTTTGTGTAGAATTTTCCAACAAGGTCATTTGCCGTCTTAATAGCCACTTCATCAAGCACTTTTATATCTTCCTGCCCTTTAATAGCGGATATTTTTGTCCCTGTTTTTTTCAGGGCCGCTATCGCCTCTTCATTCTCTTTGCGGCTTGCTGCCGTAAGTTTTGTGAAGTGTTTTTTTCCGGCATCTTTTATTATTTTTTTCTGTTCATCAGTCAAAGCCGACCATGTTTTATTATTTATCAGAATCCCGCCGGGTACGTTTGCCACTTTTATATCAAGCATATTCTTTACGCTGGTATTCCACTGCATTGCTATCGCGGAAAGCGGCGAACCGTAAACCCCTTCAATAAGCCCGGTCTGCAGGGACTGATTAACATCTGACAGCGCAAGCGGTATGGGTACAATCCCGATATTTTTAAAGAGTGAATTCACCAGCTGGTCATCGCCCCAGATCCACATCTTAACTTTCCTAAAATCCGCAAGCGATTCAACCTTATCCTTGCTGAATACATACGCAAAACCAACTTCCGGCCAGCCAAGCACCGTGTACCCTTTTTTCTGATATTCCGCCTCAAAGAAAGGGGACATTTTTGCCATCACATGGTCTATCTGTTTATATGTGTTAAATATGAAAGGAAGGTTTAAAAGCCTTACTTCTTTTACGACTTCTCCAAGACCCTGTGATGTAAAGCCTGCCGCGTTTATCTGGTTTATCTTCATCTTACGCAGAACGTCTTTTTCATCGCCGCTTACGCCGCCGGGATAGAATTTAAATTCCACAGCCCCGCCGGTCTTTTCTGTCACTTCTTCGGCAAATTCTTCCATTATATTCATCCATGTGGAACCGTCCGGCGCAACCGACGCGAACTTAATAATAATTTTTTTCTCTGCCGCGAAAACCCCGGCGGTTAAAAGCAATGACAGGATAACTAAAGTTAACTTTTTCATGATAAAACCTCCTTTTAAAACAGCTGATCGGCCCTTTCAGCCATGACCGCCGCTTTTTTCTTAGCTACTTTCGTGAACATCTTTTCAGGTATTACATCATCATCGGTATTATTTACAGCTTCAATGAAGGTGTCAAAAAGCGCCCTGTCCTGTAACTGCACCGCGTAATGTTTTGCCATATAAACTTCAACAAGCGCAAGTTTAGCGCCTGATATCTCTTTTACCCTGTCATATTCTTTCTTTGCAAGGTCCGTATCGCCGCCGAACATTTTAGGCATGCTGTAATAAACTATCATAAAAAGGTGCGGCAGTCCGTAAAAATAAGTGTCGTCTATCTCTATTACGCGCTCTATCATAGCCTTTACTTTGGGCAGGTCCGCGATATCCATAGGCGAGTTCTTGCTTAAATTAACAAAACTGCCCCAGGAAAAAGCCGTCCAAAATAACGGCTCTACGTCATTTTTTCCAAACGCCTGAAGCGAACTTTTAAAGTCATCATAATTACCTTCCTGCGCTTTTTTAAAATCGTTATTCTTCAGCAGCGCCGCCATACCATAATCCCTGGCGCGTTTATAAAAATTTTTTGCCCTTGCCATATTTTCCCTGTCAGCCTTTTTATCCGCCGTGGCGTCTTCAAGAAAAGCCATGGCATACATACCGTAAAGTTTGCTTCCCTTTATTAAAAGGCTTTCATTTTCATGGTTTGAACCTCTTATAAGGCCGTCCAGCAGTTTTAAATTGCCGGGGATAGCGGCTTGGGCGAATAAAATATCGTTTTCTTCATAAAAAGCGCCCTCTACATCATCCATTATAAGGCCCGTGGAATTAACAATTGTCCGCTTTAAAGAACAGCCTGATAAAAGAAAAAGAAATAACGATGCGGTTATAACAACCGCTTTAAACTTATTCATATTTTTCCACCCCGTCAGGTATCTTTTCGGCAAATTTGCCTGTTTTTTCATCAAAAATCTTATAACCCACAAGTTCCGCAAAGTGTCCGCTTGTATCCGCCCTGGAATACCCCAAACCTTTGGCATACCAGTACTTTTCTGTATGAATACCTTTTCCGTCGCCTTCATCCACTTTTGCCGTGATATGATACGCTTCAAATTCCCCGGCAGGAAGCTTTATGGTTTCTTTTGAGACAATCTCAAAATCCGTGCTTATTTCCCTTCCTAATTTTATAAAAAGTACAGTGGCTTCAGCTTTCCCCTTATAATTCCACTTTTCACCCACCTTAAGCGGATACTTAAGAAAGGTCATCGCGGGTTTAAGATCCACTTCTATTGAAAATCCAAAAAAAGGAAATGGATACTTTATAACTCTCATTTCAATACCTTCCTGTGTCTCCCTTACAAGATACCTTACCCCTACCTGCGGCGCGAAAAAATAGTAATAATCATTACCATCTTTTTTTTCTATTTTTATAACCTCTGCTTTAATAAACATTTCTTTTGACGGATTGTCTTTTTTATACCCTTTAAGATAAAGGATATTATTAAGCCCTATAGGATAAAAACTTGATGATAATTCCGCAGCTGTGTTACAGGTATTGCCTGCAGAATCGGCCGAATATACCACAGAAACTGTTGAAAACACAACTGCCGCAGCCAATATCATGAACTTTTTCATCAATTTCCTCCGTGTTTTTTAAAGCATTAATAATGTAACATACCAAAATTATGATGTCCACTTTTAATCTTTACCTGATTATTTGACGTAAAATAGGGGGGAAATGATTACGGTAAAGAACTTATCCCATAAACTGTTATCCATTTAACCAATAAATAAATACTAACTGCCGCACCCTAAAAGGGTGCGCCTACCAGAACCAGACCAAACACTAATTTCAACTACCGCGGGCTAAAGACCCGCGCCTACCAGTTCTAAACCGAGCATCTAACCTTCCAAGCATCCAAGCCTCTACCAGTACTACTTACTTCCCACCAGCAGCTTTGGAATACGCAGTGTGGGTTGGGCGTCAGAAACCGGAACTCCCTGCCCGTCTTTCCCGCAGGTGCCCACATCAAACCCTATATCATTACAGACAGCGTCAATTGAATTTATAACGTCCGCGCCTTTTCCCATTAACGTGGCGTTTCTGACGGGAACAGTTACTTTTCCATTTTCTATTAAATAGCCCTCTTTGACTTCAAAAATAAACTCGCCGGTAACAGTATTTACCTGCCCCCCGCCCATTCTTTTTACAAAAATACCTTCTTTGGTATCATTTATCAAATCTTGCGGGCTGCCGTTACCGGGCGCTATCATGGTATTGCGCATCCTTGGTATGGGGCGGAACCTGTAAGATTCCCTACGCCCGTTGCCCGTGGACTGCGTATTGTCTTTGGCCGCGGTTTCCCTGTCATACATAAAGTTTTTAAGTATTCCGTTTTCTATAAGGACTGTTTTCTGCGCGGGAGTGCCTTCATCATCAAACGAGAAAGACCCGCGCTTGTTTGTAAGGGTCGCGTCATCAATAACCGTGATAAGGGGCGAACTTACCTTCTGCCCCATTCTGCCCTTATATTCAGACATATCTTTCTGCACAAGATCGGCTTCCAGCGAATGGCCCACAGCTTCATGTATCATTGTGCCGCCGGCTGTTGAAGACAGTATCACGGGCATCTGTCCCGCTATCTTTCTGTCAGTATCAAGCATTGATACCGCAAGCCCCGCGGCATCTTTAGCCCTGCTGAAAACTGTATCTTTATCAAGCACTTCAAATCCCGCATGTCCCGATATTACCGCGTGCGCGGTCTCTATTCTGTTTTCCCTTGCCGCAATTACAAAAACAATAAAAGACGTGTATACGCGCCTGTCTTTTACAAGGACCCCGTTATTATTTATTATTTCCACATCCTGTATTTTTTCAAGATAAGAAGCATTTACCTGCCTTATTCCTTTGTATTCCGCCCTTATCATGTCATTTACTTCTTTTAACAGGGAGGTTTTTACATCCACGGATATTGTATCCGGCATGATTTTAACAGGATTAAAAACAGAAGGTTTCATTTCGGAGAATATAAAATCAGCGCCTGAATTTTTTCCCGCGCCGGCAATGGTATCAGCGACATTTTTAACGGAGGATATATTATTGGTAAAGCCATAAAATGTTTTATTGCCTTTTGTCCCGCGCAGCCCAAAGCCTTCATCCAGGCCCGACTGTACTTTATCAACACGGTTGTCTTCAAAGGTAATGCTTAATGAAGCGGACTTCTCATAGAAAATATCCCAGATATTAAAACCCGCCCCCGCCATTTTGCGGACGGCTTCATTATCAATCCTGCTCATCTTTTTGATTCCCTTTTCTTTCTTTCAGCACGGCAGCCATACCCCATACGATAATAAGAAGTGAAAACAGCCCTATATAAACAAATACAATATTAAAACCGTATTTAAGCATGCCGTAAACCGCAAGCGCGAATATTGTAAAAAAAATGCCGGTTAAAAGTTCATACATTGTGCAGCTTGCTCCCTCTTTTACTTCCCTCTTTTGCAAGTTTATCCGCGTCGCTGTTCTTTTCACGGCCTACATGCGTAACGGTAAATTTTGTTATGCTCCTGAATGACTGCACTTTAGCGTTAAGTTCTTTCAGTTTTTCGTCATTTATTTTGTATTCGCCGTTAATCTGTTTTACCGCAAGTTCGCTGTCCGAGAATATCTCAATCTCGTCAATTTCCAGGTCATCTGTCATTTCAAGAAGTTTTATTATTGCCATGTATTCAGCCACGTTATTGGTGGCCACCCCTATGGATTTGGAGACCCTTAATACTTCCTTTCCGTCTTCCTTTATAACTATGCCTATTCCCGCGTCGCCCGGATTACCGCTGCTGGCGCCGTCCGCAAATCCAACATATTTACTCATCTTTTCACCGTCTCAAATATATTTTTTAATTCCTCAAGAAACTTTTTAACAGATTTAAGCGGATACTGCGTGGCTTTGTCGCTTAAAGCTTTTTCCGGGCTTGGGTGCACTTCCATAAAAAGCCCGTTTGCTCCCGCTGCCACAGATGCCCTGGCTATGGTTTCCACAAACTCGCCGTCGCCGCCGCTGCTTGTGCCCGCCCCGCCCGGCCGCTGAACCGAATGCGTTGCATCAATTATAACAGGATACCCAAGTTTTTTCATTATGGCAATGGATTTCATGTCCACCACAAGGTTATTGTACCCGAAGGAAAACCCTCTTTCAGTCAGCATTATGTTCTTATTGCCCTTTGCCAGGACTTTATTAACCATATTTTCCACTTCATAAGGCGATAAAAACTGCCCTTTCTTTATATTAACCGGAATGCCCGTTTCCGCCGCGGCGTTTAAAAGGTCTGTCTGCCTGCAAAGAAAAGCGGGTATCTGAAGCACATCAACCACTTTCGCGGCCTCTGTGGCCTCTTCCGGGGAATGCACGTCTGTTAAGACGGGAATTGACAGCTTCTTTTTTATGTTTCCAAGTATCCTTAACCCTTTTGCCATGCCCACGCCCCTGAACGCCGAAGCCGAAGTCCTGTTGGCTTTGTCATAGGACGCTTTAAAAATAAAAGGGATGTTTAAACTGTAACAGATTTCTTTAAGCGCGGACGCGGTTTTAAAAGCCATGTCTTCATTTTCAATTACGCACGGCCCGCCTATAAAGAAAAAGTCTTCCTGCGACAGTTCAAAGAATTTTTTTAAACTTACCTTTTTGGCTGAACTTTTTTTCTTTGTCTTCATTGCACCAGTCCGTTATTATGTTTTTTAAAAGCTTTTCAAGCGGCATATTGTATTTTCTTGCAAGATCCTGTATAGCGTTATACTTTTCCTGGGCGGACTTGTCGTGCATCTGCATTATTTTCAGCATATCCGCCTCTAACGCCTGCTTGTTAACCGGTTCCGGTTTCTTTTCTTCCATTCTTCACCCCTTTATTTCTTTTGCCTTTTTAAATTTATTTTTTGCCACGGATGCTTTTACGAACCCGTTAAAAAGAGGGTGCGGCGATACAGGTTTGGACTTAAATTCCGGGTGGTACTGGACAGCCACAAACCACGGATGGTTTTTTATTTCAACCGCTTCCGCTAAAAGCCCGTCAGGCGACAATCCCGAAACCGTCATTCCCTTTTCTTCCATACGTTCTTTAAATATGCTGTTAAATTCATATCTGTGCCTGTGACGTTCAAATATCACTTTTTCTTTATACGCAGAATAGATTCTGGAGCCAGGCTTTAACCTGCATGGGTATGAACCTAATCTCATCGTACCGCCCATATCTTTTACGCACTTCTGTTCCTCTAAAAGAGAAATTATAGGATACGGAGTCTCCCTGTCAAATTCAGTGGAATTGGCGCCTTTTAATTTCAATACATTACGCGCGAATTCCGTGACTGCCATCTGCATTCCAAGGCATATTCCAAAAAACGGCACTTTATTTTCCCTTGCGTACTTAATCGCGTTAATCTTGCCTTCAATTCCCCTGTTGCCAAAACCGCCCGGTACAAGTATGCCGGACACGCCTTTTAATGCTTTTGCCGCCGCGGGCGCTTTTTCTATTGTTTCAGAATCCACCCATTTAATATTCACTCTGCAGTTATTGGCAATGCCGCCGTGCAGAATGGCTTCCTTTATTGATTTGTAGGCGTCCTGAACTTCAAGATATTTTCCTACCACCGCAATTTCAGTTTCCAGCGCCGGTTTTTTTATCCTGCGCACTATCGCGTCCCATTTTTTCAGGTCAGCTTTGCGCGCTTTTTTTATCTTAAGTTTCTCTAAAATTATATCATCAAGCTTCTGATTAAGATACATCCTTGGCACTTCATAAATGGTGCTTACGTCCAGCGCCTGAATCACGGCGTTTTCTTCCACATTACAGAAAAGGGCTATTTTATCCCTTTCGCCTTTTGATATTTTCTTTTCGCTTCTGCACAGCAGGATTCCCGGCTGTATTCCAATTGACCTCATGGCGCTTACGCTGTGCTGGGTGGGCTTTGTCTTAATCTCACCGGCAGCCCTTATATAAGGGACAAGCGTCAGGTGTGCAAAAAGCACGTTGTCGCGGCCTTCGTCAATCTGCATCTGCCTTATAGCTTCCAGAAACGGCAGGCTTTCAATGTCCCCCACTGTGCCGCCTATTTCCACTATCACCACGTCTATATCCTTACGCGCGGCCATTTTTATCCTGTTCTTAATTTCATTGGTAACGTGCGGCACCACCTGCACGGTCTTGCCAAGGTAATCGCCCTTTCTTTCTTTTTCAATTATCGACTGGTAAATTTTTCCCGTGGTCACATTGTTAAGCGCCGAAAAAGAAGCCGAGGTAAACCGTTCATAATGGCCAAGGTCAAGGTCGGTTTCCGCCCCGTCATCAAGGACATATACTTCGCCGTGCTGAAAAGGGCTCATTGTGCCCGGGTCCACATTTATGTACGGGTCAAATTTCTGCATTGCAATTCTTAACCCCCTGCTTTCAAGCAGGGCGCCGATAGAAGATGCCGCTATTCCCTTGCCCAGAGACGATACAACGCCTCCTGTTACAAATATATATTTTGACATATTTTTTATCCTGTTATTATTTTTTTGAAGTTCATAAAATCTTTGAGTGTATCAATTCCTATGCTTTTGCTTTTTGCCTTAATAACTTTTATTTTCATTCCATTTTCCAGCATTCTTAACTGCTCCAGCTTCTCCACTGATTCGTAGCAGCTCTTCATGCTGTTCCACCGGTCAAGCACCATTTTCCTGTAAGCATAAAGTCCTATGTGTTTAAAAACAGGCACTTTTTTGCCGTCCCTGGAAAATGGGATAACCGCGCGCGAAAAATATAACGCGCCGCCGTCCATGTCCGTTACCACCTTAACGCACGACGGATCCTTTATATGCGAAGAATCCGTTATCTGCGATGCAATAGTGGCACAGTCATACCTGTCGTCATTGACAAGCACTTGTACAGCGGCATCTATAAGTTTCGGCTCCAGCAGGGGTTCATCCCCCTGTATATTGACAACAATGTCATTTATGTTTGCCTTAACCGTTTTTAACGCTTCCTGAATACGTTCCGTGCCTGACTTGCATTTGGAAGAAGTCATAATAACCAGCCCTCCTGACCTCTCCACTGCCTCTTTTATCTTTACGCTGTCTGTTGCCACGTATAATTTTTTAAGCAGTTTTGCTTTTTTCGCATTTTCATAAACATATTCTATAAGGGTTTTACCTTTTATCTTTTTTAACATCTTTTCGGGAAGGCGGGATGATTTAAGCCTTGCCGGAATTATTCCTATAATATTCATATGGCTCCTTAAATTTTACAGCGGTTTTGTCCCATACGCGCTTACTACTTTTCCTACAAGGTTAGTGGTGGATTTACCCGCCTGATATTTTATATTCATCACTTTGCCGCCGTTTTTTATCACTATATCACTGCCTATTATTTTGTCCAGCGGCCAGTCGCCGCCTTTTACAAGTATGTCCGGCAAAATATCTTTTATTATATTAAACGGGTCATCTTCATTAAACACAGTTACGATATCAACACATTCAAGGCCGGACAGAGTTTCAGCGCGTTCTTTCTGATTTATCAGGGGCCTTTTTTCACCCTTTATGCGCCTGACAGAAGCATCACTGTTAATGGCGACAATCAGTTTATCTCCTTTTTTTCCTGCGCTTTGAAGAAGCCTGATATGCCCCACATGAAGCAGGTCATAACATCCGTTTGTAAAGACTACTCTTTTACCGGATTTTTTTATTTTTTTAACTTCTTCTATAAGTTTTTTTCTGCTGAAAATTACCTTGTTCATGGTGCTCCTAAAGTTACCGGACAATAACGGTATATTAAAAAATTCCGCTTTGCCTTCTGTTTATATTAACATTTAGCCTTAAGTTCATTAATTAATTCTTTTGCGGTGACAGCGTATACGCCCACTTCGGCAACGGATATTCCTGCCGCCACATTTGACAGCACCGCCGCTTCTTTAAAATCCGCGCCCGCGCACAGCGCAAGCGTGGCAACCGATATAACCGTATCCCCGGCGCCTGTCACATCAAACACTTCACGGGCAACAGTGGGTACGTGAGAAATACCGCTGTCTTCAAAAAGGGACATGCCGTCTTCGCCTCTTGTGATAAGCACCGCTTTTATGTTAAGTTCTTTCTTTAATTTATTGCCTGCTGTAAGAATATCTTTTTCCGTCTCTATATCAATACCTGTGGCTCCCGCAGCTTCTTTTTTATTGGGCGTGATAAGGGTGGTATTTTTAAAAAGACCCATATTCTGGGGTTTAGGGTCAACCGCCACTATTTTACCCGCAGCTGCCTTCATTACACCGTCCACTATTTCTTTTGTCATCATTCCCTTGTTGTAATCAGAAAGTATTATTCCGTCCATCTCTTTTATAACAGGTTTAAGTTTTATAAGCATCTTTTCCCTTATAGCGGAACTGATGGCAAGCTTTTTTTCTTTATCAATCCTTACCACCTGCTGATTATGCGCGATGACTCTGGTCTTTATTGTGGTAGGCCTGTTTGTATCTTCAATAAGTGCGGAGTAATTGACTTTATGGTCCCTGAAATATTTTTCAAGTTTGTGGGCATTTGCATCCGCGCCCACCACGCCGGCGCAGTATACTTTCGCGCCCATAGCGATAAGGTTAATTATTACGTTGGCCGCGCCGCCTGGTTTTGATTCTTCACGCGATACTTCCACCACGGGGATAGGCGCTTCCGGAGATATTCTGGAGACATTCCCCCAAATATATTCATCTATCATAAGGTCGCCCACTACAAGTATTTTTTTGCCCTTAAACCTGCCGACTATTTTTTTAAGCGATGATATTTGTATGTTTTTCATATTTTTTCGCCGGCAAGCCTTTTTTCGGTTATGAAGCAGAGCGTATGGAGAAAAGTCATGTAAGTTTCCTGAATGCGGGCGCTGCTTTTTGACTTTATATCCAGCAGTACGTCGCACATAGATGCCATTTTTCCGCCGCCTTCGCCTGTAACACCAATTACTGTAACGCCCTGCTTTTTTGCTTCTTCTATTGCTTTAATAACATTAGGGGAATTGCCCGATGTGGAAAGCGCTATAAGCACATCGCCTTTTTTTCCAAAGGCCTCTACCTGGCGCGCGAAAATCATTTCATACCCCAAATCATTGCCGCAGGCGGTTATAATCACAGGGTCATTTGATAATGCCATGGCAGGATAAGCACGCCTGTTTTCTTTAAGGCGCACAACAAATTCCGCCGCTATGTGCATCGCGTCAGAAGCCGACCCGCCGTTGCCGCATATCATTATCTTATTTCCTGCAGAAAGGCAGTTATACATCGCGTCGGCTATTTTGGGGAGGGTGGTATCCTTGTGGGCTTCAAAACTTTTTTCCTGAACATCGCGAATTTCATCAACATTTTGCCTGAAATATTCTTTCATAATTTCTCCCTGTGGGTGATATATATGCTGGAATTAATTATAATTAGCGGTATGGATTAAGTCAACAGTAATTAAAGGATGATAGTGTTATAATAATTAAACCGTAAGAACCGGACAGCACAGGAGTGCATTCCTACAAAAACTCAAATACATCCCGGCGATTTAACCGCAAGGATATAAATTAAACTTTTTTAATTATACAAAGGTGTTCCGCTTAGTTTTACAATACGGCGGACGCCTGTGTCGGATTCAGAGACATAAATATTTCCCGCGGAATCAAGAGCAAGGGCGTTTGGGTCAGATAACGTTTTATATGTACCGCCTTCTGTGTAACCGCGTATTTCATATTTGAAATTACCATCAAGATCAAAAATTACAATAGCATTCTTCGCCATATCGCTTATATATAGTAAATTTCCATATACCGCAACACATTTAGGCCCAGGAATGCCGCCTACATTGTATGTGTCATTACCCCATTTTTTTATAAAAGTACCATCAGTACTGAATTTTTTAATGCACTTCTCAGAATCATTTATAACATACAAATAGCCATATAAATCACCTTCCATATCCCAATATGTACAATATGAAGGATCATTAACAGTAATAATGCTAAATTCCGAAATGTAATTGCCATTTGAATCAAATTTTTGAATTCTTTTATTATTAGCATCCAACACATAGATATTTGCACCATATTCATATAATCCGGCCGCTCCAGAAAACTTTCCTTGAGTGATTCCGCTTTCACCCCAGTAATCCAATATTGTTCCTGAATTATTAAATTTCGTAATTCTATTTTCAAAAGATTCAGAAATAAGTATTTCATTTAAAGAAGTTGACAGTAAGAAATATGGCGCATCGAGTAATCCGTTCCCATTTAAACTCGTTCCCCATCTCATCTGATATACCATACCGTTATTAAATTTGCTAACATATCCCGTGCAACCGTCACTTACATATATATTATTGTCGCTATCAACAACAACAGCTTCAATACAAGTTAATTCCCCCGTTGCCGTTCCTTCGCTTCCGCATGCGCCTAAAAATTCGTGATATGGCGTGTTTGTTGCCGTTGGTGTGGGTTCTACAGGTTCAGCGGGCTGAGATTTTTTACTGCAGGATATCAACATCACAAAAGTCAAAAACATCACCCCAATT
>JAFGWA010000052.1 GCA_016937715.1 Candidatus Goldiibacteriota bacterium | reverse complement strand
TAACCGGGGATTCTTGGCAGGCTGTACTTTGAAAAGCGGACATTTCTATTTTGCAGAAAATAGGACACTTCTATTTTGCGTTGACAAGTTTATTGGATAAATAGTTATTAGATAATACTTTGTGTTATAATCACCTAAAAAATCGGAGGACGAATTGGAACTTATAAATTCAATTATACTTGGTATTATTCAGGGGCTTACGGAATTTTTGCCTGTAAGTTCGTCCGCGCATCTGGCGCTTGTGCCGAAATTTATGAATGCTTCGGAATTGTTAAGCTCTCTTTCTTTTGGCGCTTTTCTGCACGGCGGGACGCTTTTAGGCGTTCTGATATTTTACAGGAAGAAGATATGGGCGATGATGAAGTCCTTCTTTAAAGGGCTGGGTGATTCCGGCGAAAGAAACTCCATAAATTTTAAACTTTCAATCTACATAATTATTGCCACAATTCCGGCGGTTGTTTTTGCCCTTGCGTTTAATGACGCTATAGAAGGCATATTTCGCTCTCCTGTACGTATTGCCCTTATGCTTGCGGTTTTTGGCGTGATACTTTACCTTGCCGATTTAACAGGAAAAAAGAATAAAGAGAACGGTTCGCTTACAATCTGGCACGCTATAATAATCGGCTGCGCTCAGGCAATAGCGCTTATGCCGGGTGTATCAAGGTCGGGCATCACAATGACCGCGGCTTTATTTATGGGTTATAAAAAAGAGGATGCCGCGGAATTTTCCTTTCTTCTTTCAATTCCCGCCATTGCCGGCGCTTTTGTGCACGAACTTCCGGATATTATTCAGGCAGGCCCGGATGCAGGCGTTGCGGTTATAGCGGCAGGTTTTATTGCGTCTACTATCGCGGGTTTATTTGCCATTAAATTTCTTCTGGCGTTTATTAAAAAACGCGGGTTTATGGCGTTTATGATTTACAGGCTGGCAATAGCAGCGGTTATTATCATTTTATTAAACGGAATTAACTGATGAAGATAAAATTTCTTGGTACCGGCACTTCGCACGGCGTTCCGGTAGCCGGGTGTTCCTGCCCCACATGCACATCTTTAGACCCTAAAAATAACCGTTACAGGACTTCTGTTATGATACAGGATAAAGGCACAACAATTGTAATAGACACGCCCGCAGAATTCAGATTAAGGACGCTGGAATATGGAATTAAAAGGATAGACGCGCTGTTATTAACCCACGCGCATGCGGACCATATAGCGGGGCTTGATGACATAAGGCGTTATAACGAGCTGCAGTCAAGCGCAATACCCGCTTACTGCGACGCGCAGACAGCCGTGGAAGTAAGAAAGAGGTTTGCTTACATTTTTGAAGATACCCAGGAAGGCGGGGGCAAACCGAAAGTAGACCTGATAGAAATAGAGCCCTATTCAGTATTTGCAGTAAAAAATATACAGGTACAGATGCTGCCGGTAATGCACGGCGATATACAGATAGCGGCATTTAAAACGGGCAGATTCGCGTATGTAACTGACGTATCCGCGCTGCCTGACGGGACTATAAAAGAGTTAAAAGGAATTGATGTATTAGTGCTGGATGCGTTAAGGTATGAACCTCACCCGACTCATTTTAATGTAAGCCAGGCGCTTAAAGTCGCTGAAATGATAGGCGCAAAAAAAGTATATTTCACGCACATAGCCCACGCGCTGGAACATAATAAAACTGAAAGTGAACTGCCGGAAAATGTAAAACTTGCGTACGACGGGTTGGAATTAAACATAGAGGATTAGGCAGCTCGGCAGCTCGGTTTGGACTTGGTAGACGCGGGTCTTTAGCCCGCGGAAGTTGATTTAAAAAATAGCGAATTATGCTATAGGCAATTATGCAGAAGCGAAAGATCAAAAGATAACGGATTAAGTTTTAGGCAGATAAGCAGAAGCGGGAGAATTGACGGATGGACGGATACAATACGGATTTTGCGGCTTTTTATGACCTTGTGCTTTACGGGGAAAATTCACATGAAGCAGACGGGCAGGAAATTGCTTTTATGGATGAAACTTTTGCCGGTGCGGACAGAAGGATAAACACCGTACTGGACGCAGGGTGCGGTACGGGCAGGTTTTTAGTACCGCTGGCCCGCTGCGGTTATCAGATGACCGGAATTGATAAAAGCCCCCGCATGATTGAACAGACAGCAGAGAAACTTAAAGAAGAAGGGCTGCAGGCGGACTTAATATCAATGGGGCTGGAAGAAATAAAATCCCGTGAATTATTTGACGCGGTTATATGTGTGGATTCGGTGCTATGTTACCTGATTGACAGGAGGAAAATTCAGGACTGTTGTACTAAAATGTCGCGCGCCCTTAAAAAAGGCGGCGTGTTTGTAATGGAAACGTGGAACATCTTTGCCAATGCCCGCCTGTTAAACAGGGAAAACGCGTATATCAATAAAGACGGAGAACGCAGAGCGGATATACACGAAAAAAACACCTTTGATGAAAAGACAGGCGTGCTGACTATCATGCTGGATGTCAAAGCGAAATATCACGATAAAATATATAATCTTAGCCACAGTGAATCACTGCATATTTTTGGTTTTGAAGAGATGAAAGAAATCCTTGAAAATTCGGGGTTAAAAGATATAAAAATGTACTCCGGATATGATTTTTCTGAAGCGTCAATAACCAGGGGCGATAGTATGATATATACGGGGGTAAAGCGCTAAAAAAACCTTAAAAATATTTGGGTTTTCTTGACTTTAAAACATAATCTGCTATAATTTATCAAAAGAAAAAATAATACTTAAAGTACGGAACGAAGTTTCATAACATAAAAATGGGATAAATTAGTATATAAAAAGAAAAGAGAAGCGACTCGCTATGGAGAAAACGGCTGGATTAAACCGACTAAAAGAGTTATGGAAAGTTTTTGAAAAAACCGGTTCGGTAGGGGCTTATCTGCTGTATATGGAAGCAAAAAAACAGAATCAGCAGAAACAGGATAATGAACAGTTTGAAAAGGCGGTTGAGGAAAGAAAATAAGTTTGTTTTAAAAACTTAAAAATAATAAAAAACCTGCGGTAAAAAAGGCTTTACAACAAAGCACTTATAGAGTATATTAAAAAAAATCCGGACATTGTCCGGATTTTTTATTAACGTCAGACATTAAAAGCAGGGGAGATTATGGACAAACCGTCAATTGAAAATTCAATGAAGCAGGATATTTTAACTGTCAGCGACGCTGCCGGCCTTAACGCGTTTAAGGCGAAATATACCGGTAAAAAAGGTGTTATCACGGAGCTTTTTTCCGGGATGAAGGATATTACCGATAAGGAAGAAAAGAAAAAAGCCGGCCTTGAAATTAATGAACTTAAAAAAATGTGCGAAGCGCTTGCCGAAGAAAAAGAAAAACAGATGCTGTCATCCAAAAAAGCTGAAGGTTTAAAAGATGTGGATGTGACACTGCCGGCCTATAATATAGAAAAAGGCGCGCTTCATCCTCTTACGCTGGTAACCGAAGAAATTAATTCTATATTTATGCGTATGGGTTTTTCAATTGAAGAAGGCCCTGAAATAGAAACGGAAGAAAATAATTTCACTCTGCTGAATTTTCCTGCGGATCACCCCGCGCTTGATATGCATGATACATTCTACATGGAAAACGGCTATCTTTTAAGGACTCATACCTCGCCTGTGCAGGTCAGGGCGATGAAAAAACATAAACCTCCGGTTAAAATAATAGCGCCGGGAAGGGTGTACAGGCGTGATGCCGTGGATGCTTCTCATTCGTCTGTCTTTCATCAGGTGGAAGGCTTTATGGTGGATGAAAATATTCACTTTACGGATTTAAAAGGGGTCCTGGACCTTTTCTTAAAAGAGATGTTTGGCAACACCTTAAAGACCCGCTTCAGGCCAAGTTTTTTTCCTTTTACGGAACCTTCCGCGGAAGTTGATGTGCAGTGCGTTAACTGTATGGGGAAAGGGTGCCCTGCCTGCAAGCAGTCGGGATGGCTTGAAATAATGGGCGCGGGCATGATACACCCCAACGTGCTTTCCAACGTGGGGATTGACCCGGAAAAATATACAGGTTTTGCTTTTGGAATGGGCGTTGAAAGGATAACCATGCTTAAATACCAGATTGACGACATGCGCCTTCTTTTTGAAAATGACGTCCGCTTTTTAAAGCAGTTTAAATAATGAAAATAATTGCATCTATATTTCTGTTTGCCGCTGCGGCTCTTGCCGTGTATCAAAAGGACAAAATAGCTTCTGTTATGTCGGGGTTTGTAAAAAACTACAGGTCGGGTGTTGATGTACTTGTAAAAAAAAGCGTGGCGGAGATTAAAGGCAATGAAATAAGAAAGTTACAGATTGTGCTTTTTATCCTGTTTGCCGCGTCAGCCGTGATTATGCAGAGTGTTTTTATACCCGTTCTTTTTGTTCCTGCGGTATACTTTCTTCCCAAATATTACCTGTCTTATAAACATAAAAAATACTGCCTTGAATACAGGAAAAACCTGCCGGCTTTTCTTGAAAGCATGATTTCCGGGATGAAGTCCGGGTTAAGCCTGCCTTCGGCTATGTCCGCTTTTGCGGCGCGTGATAAAAGCCCTGTGGGAAGGGAAGTTAAGGCGGTTCTGTCGGGCACGCAGCTGGGAATTTCAATGGCTGAATCTTTAAGCGCCCTTGCGCTAAAAATACCTGTAAGGGAAAACGTAATTATGCTGACCGCTCTGGAAACAGCGCTTGAAACAGGCGGGAATGTAAGTGAAATCCTTGGCGGGATTCTTGAAACTATAAGAAAACGCGATGAAGCTGACCGTGAAATTAAAGCGCTGACATCCCAGGGGGTTATGTCAGGAATAACGGTGGGGCTTTTGCCGGTTCTCTTGATAGGCGCCATTACTTTTATTGACCCGTCTTTTACCGAGCCGCTTTTTAACACAAAAGCGGGGATGTTTATTCTGTGTACGGCAGTGGTAATGGAAGCTGCCGGCGCATTTTTTATAAGCAGGATTGTAAGGATAGAGTAAAAAATAATAACAACATAGAGGGGTAGAGATGGGCTTACTTGCAGCACTGTTTATTGGGGTGTGCGCGGCTTTTTTTATGTATGCCGCGGGGATGATAACGGAAAGGCGCAGCGCGGTGCTTCAAATTACCGCGGGCAGAAAGTTGACTGTGTCCGGCAGAATTATAGAATTTGCGTCTTATCTGAAATCCGGAATTCTTAAATTCAATTCTAAATTTTCTGGTGTATCGCGTTACATAAAAATAAATTCCGTTCTGCAAAAACTTGATCTGGATAAAAAATATTCCACGGTTTCTTTCATTTATACGGAAGAAATCGCGGCGCTGTGCGTTTTTACGCTTATATTGGCGGTTTTTGGGGACATTTATTTCGCGGTTTTTTTCGGGATATGCGCTTTTTTTATACCGTCAATGATATTAAATTCAAAATTGCGCAAAAAGAATGACAGTATATTTAAAGAATTACCCGACGCGCTGGATATTATCTGCGCTTTTATAGAAGGCGGGCTTTCGGTGTCGCGGGCGGTATGCAGGTATCCGGAAAAAACAAAGGGTGTTTTTGCCGGGGAAATTGCCATGGCGGCAAAAAAAATGAAGCTTGGAAAAAGTTTCCAGGAAGTAATGTCGGAACTGGAAGAACGCATTGACGTTAAGGAAGTAAGTTCCGCTTTAAGCGCTTTTATAAGGGCGGATAAGTCCGGCGGAAATGTAAGGGATATAGTCAGGGCACAGGCGGATGAAGCCAGAAAAAAAAGGTTTATGCAGATGAAGAAAAAAGCGCACGAAGCGCCGGTAAAGCTGCTTTTTCCCCTTATGGTATTTATTTTTCCCGTTATTTTTATGGTGCTTTTTGGGCCGATTATAATTAAGCTTATGTCGGGGCTTTAAAGCGCTGCCGATTTTATAAACTGCCATTTGCCGGGTTTTATCAGTTATATGTTTACATTTGTGCCAACTATATGTAAAATCAGATTATGCGGAAAAAAAGCGGACATATAATAATCAGAAAATTTAAAACCGCACAGTCTTTTTTTAACAGGCTCGCGGGGTTGATGTTCAAAAAAACCATGCCGGAATACGGGGTTTTATTTTTTCCCGGCTGCGGTTCAGTCCACACTTTCTTTATGCGGTTTAACCTGGACATAATAATGACGGATAAAAATTTTGTGGTTTTAAATTATGCCGAAGCGGTTAAACCTTTCAGGTTTTTTATTACTGCCGGCGCAAAACATACTTTTGAAGCGCGTGAAGGGTTTGTAAAAGAAAATAAGATAAAAAAAGGGGATAAAATCAGTATTCATGAAAAAACAAACTAACGAAGAAACAGGGCTGATACCCAGAAAAATTGACCTGGAATTTTACTGCAAGAACGCCGAAGTTGCGTATGACCCTGCAAATAAATTCTACAGGGTTACTTTTGATTTTTCTTTTGAAAAAGAGGTATATGAATTTATTGAAAGTTTTATTTCGCTTGTAATAACGGATGATAAAAAGAAGGATTTTGGGGCGCTGCCTTCTGACCCGCACATGACGGAGCTGTATTTTAGAATACTTTCAGACTTTGAAAGCCTTGGCTGGGACAGGTACAGTTCCTGGTATTACGGCAACAGGGCAAGGCTGACGGAAAAAGCGCATAATATTATAATTAATGCGATAAATCAGGAAAATACGCTGAAAATAAAAGACCTGGAATTTTTCTGCTGGGTGTCATTAGCGTCCCTTTTTGCCTCTGTTACTGAAGAGTATTTTCATACCCACTTTGAAAAGTTAAGCATAATGAGGGGCACGCTTAAGTATCATATAGGCAAAACGCTTGAATTTCTGCTGTCAGAGATTATTGAAGATAAAGATACTGGTAAAATGAGGGCGGAAAAGACCGGCGCTGAAAGAAGAAAAATTCAGCCGCTTATTAACAGATATGCGCTTGTTTATAATGATATAGCGGAACTTAACAACGTGGAGAAATTCCTTCTTTCAAAAGATGAAAGGATTGCAATAAGCGCGGCTGAAATTAACGGGCTTCTGCAGGCGCTTTCCGATACTGCTGCGGCTTCAAAACACATATCGTCCAAAGGCGGGGTGAAGTACGCTGCCGGCGATTTTGCCATGGTAAAGATAATTCTTTACGACAGGAAAGATTTAAAAAGGTTTTTAAACATAATAAAAAAAGACAAAGATTTATTGCAGAAACTTACGGAATCTTTTGAGGCCGGCCGGGTAAGAAAAAAGGTTATTGATATAATTTCATCGTCCGGCAGCGGGCGGCTGCTTAATATGCTTAAGCACAGGGAAGCCGCGGCTGATGTTTTTTATGAAGCTAAAGTTAAAAAATATCTTTTTTCGGCGCTGAAAGATAACGGCGGCAAAAAAGCAAAAGAACTTATGGCTTATATTGAAGAGGCATCCGATAGGATAAAACGCAGTAAAAACAAGGTGTTTGGAACCCTTTTACGGAAAGAACTGGAAAAAATAGCGTGGCATTCCCTTGAAATTATGTCGTTGTATTTCAAGACCGCGTCTGATTTCAGGGATATAAGAAAGAAGTACGGAAAGAAGTCGGCTTTCAGCGAACAGATGCAGGGCATAAAGATACTAAGGCAGAGTGCAATTAAACGGGTTACTTCTGAAGAGACAGGGGCAGACGAAGCGGCATGCGTATCCATATCCGATGATGAAAAGACAAGGATAGAGAATCATTTTGAAGAATCAGGGCTTTTTTATTTCAGGGAACAGGGTCCTGCGTATCCGGGAGGGCAGGGAAGCGCGCGCGGCAGGAAAATATTCATGTTCGCGGATTTAAGAAATTCAACTGAAACCACTATGAAACTTACAAAGGACACGGCTTCTTTTTTAACGCCGTACCTTAATACGGTATATAAAGTGTCAAAGGAAAATGCGGGCACTGAAATATATTTTGCCGGAGACGGCTACGCGGCGCATTACGCAAAGGCGGCGGACTGCGTAAGGGCGGCGTGCCTGATACACAGGGAATATACAAAACTGCGCAAAGACGCGGAAATGAAAGCGGCGGAAAAATCCAAGGAAATATTCAGGGAACTGATGCGGCTGGGCGCGCTGTCCAAAGAGAAAAAACCGGCGGTACTGGTAAAAGTTGAACCGTCAATGGCGGATGAAATAAAGGAAGCTCTTGCCGGTTTAAATGTTATAAATATTAATGTGGATGAACTGATTGCCAGAATCGCGGAAGAGTATTCAATGCCAAAAGTGGAAATAGGAATAGGCGTGACAGAAGGCGAATTATTCTTCGCGGTTATCGGCGAAGAACAGGTAAGGTTTAATATTGTGCTGTCGCCAAGCCTTACCCAGGCGGCCAGGCTGTCAGGAAGTAATGGGGATGTAAAAAAATACCTTGAAAAACTTTACGGGACAAAGGCAGTCCCAAGAAGGGTTTATGTTCACGAGCGCAAACTCTTTAATCAGGGAATTGTTATAACCAATGAAATCTATAACGCGTTAAGGCGCGAATCGGAAGTGGATGTTATTCCAAAAGAAAAACTTAATCTGTCATATGATATTCACTATTATTATGACGGCACGCTTAACAGGTATGTGTGCATGTCCAAAATGGAACAAGGCGTGGCGCTTAAAGGAATAGAAAAGGACGTGGAGGTTTTTGAAGTTTTCGCGTCCGGTTCGCAGGTAGATGTTTTTGTAAATAACTGGATAAACGAGCAGAAAAAACAGGGATAACCTGTAAAACAGCATATTAAGCTATAGGCAGATAAGCAGAAGCGGAATCTAAACGATGCGCCCTAAAAGTGCGCGTTGTTCTTGTTGTTTGTTTTGTACCAGTAGACGCGGGTCTTTAGCCCGCGGTAGTAGATTTAGATTTGTTTTTTTTTCGTCTCTCCGTCCCTCCGTGCATCCGTCCCTTGGCTTTACAAGGCTTGGGTATATTTTTTCAGTACGCGTCGCAAATTGGTGTTCTTGTATCCAAACAAACCTGAAATCTAAAGGTATGTTAATTCATTGGCAATCGTAAGCCCGCGGCACATACATGTATGCCGTCCCCTAACACTTGCGCTCGTAAACTCGCGCAAGCTCGGGGATTTCCGCTTCGCAGGCTCGCTCCAACC
>JAFGWA010000051.1 GCA_016937715.1 Candidatus Goldiibacteriota bacterium | reverse complement strand
TGCGACGAAGAGAAGACTAAAAGAAACTACTTTCAGAGATGAGATCAAGGCGTAAAAAGTGTTGACAAAGTCTTTCAGAGAAGACGCAACATGTTGCGTCTCGCTTTTGGTTTTGACATCCAAAAAAACGGGCTGTGTATGGCCTGTTTTTTTTATTTATATTTGTCCTTTAATGCAGAGGCGTAATACATTACGCCTTGTCTTTGAAGTGTTCTTGATTTGACTTCCGTCCCTCTGTGCATCTGTCCCTCCGTCCCTCAGCTTTTCTAGCCGCCGTTCTTTCGCAACTTTTTCCCGTCCCATACGTTATAATATTGTAAGTTAAGGTTTTGATTTAGCCGAGCAGCTGAACTTCCGAGCCGCCGAGCTGCTTGTTTTAAGGAGGGTTTTTTGAGTCTTGAAAATGAAAAGGACATAATAAACAGAGCAAAACAGGACCCGCAGGCATTCGCGGAGCTGTTTGATTTTTATTTTGATAAAATATTCCATTACATCCTGTACCGCACGGGAAACGCGGAAACCGCAAGGGATATAGCGTCAGAAGTTTTTTTCAAGGCGCACAAAAACATAAAGAATTTCCGTTTTATGGGTTATCCTTTTTCCGCGTGGCTTTACCGAATGGCTGGAAACGAGGTCATCTCATATTTCAGGCATAAAAAGTTTGAACCCTCATCCCTTGAAGCGTATCTGGACGATAATAAAATAGACGGCCCCGCGTCAAGGCAGGACATGCGGCAGGAAATTGAAAGAGCTCAGGAACTTGTTGATTCCAATGGCGCGTATTGCGCGGTTAAACAGGCGATGCTTAAGCTGGATCCGCTTTATCAGGAAGTGATTGTGCTTAAATTTCTGCAGGAAAAATCCATAAAGGAAATATGTGAAATACTGGGCAAAAAAGAAGGCACTGTAAAGTCCCTTATTTCAAGGGCGCTTGAAATGATAAGAAAAGAGGCGGTTGTTAAGTATTTTTCATCTGTAATTGTATAGGACGCAACTTAATTATTTTTGGAACGTTATCAGATATAAGAGCAAAAAGGAGAATTACAATGGAAGAAAAAGACTTTAAAAAAGCGCGGCTGGAAAATGTAACCATACCGCAAAACAGGGAATTCTTAAGAAACGCCCTTATAAATTCTTCAGCAGCCAAAAAGGAATCATTTTTCAGTTTTGCGCCGTTAAAAATAGGCGCGGCCGCGTTTGCGGTAGTACTTGCGGTTGTTTTTATGGTGGTGGAAGATAATAATAATCCCGGGCAGACCAATAATTTAGGGGGTGTATGGAGCACCTATGACGATTCTGACGAGGGTAATAATTCTGTTGTCTGGCCGCAGGCGCCAAAAGCCTGCGAAAACCTGTTTGAAAAAAGCGCGCCCGGTTTTGGCGGTAAAGGGTATGCGGTGCGCGTAACCGGAACAGCAGGTAATAATATTAATAATTTTATAGGTGTTAATACTTATTTAAGCGAACACGCTTCCTGCCCGCGCTGTTCGGGGATAAACATAACCATGTTTAAAGGTATTAAATTTAAAATGAAAGGCAATATTGCGGGCGGCGCGCTTTATTTTATTCTGCCCCACGAATCCGGCGAGCCGGACGAAAATCAGACTTCGTGCGTAAGCCTTACGGATAATAATGATTATACGGCGGACATAAGCGGGTTTGTAAAAAGTGAATGGACAGACGTAAAACTTGATTTTTATAAGTCCTTTAATCAGCCCAAAGGCAACACAGTAAAGATTGTAAAGGTACTTGAAAATGCCAACAGGATTAAATGGGAATGGAAGGGCAATAAAGGCGAAAAGATGGACGTTTGGATTGATGAAATTCAATTTTATTAAAATTCCCGGTATCCGGGACAATAAGGAGGAAGTTATGAAAAAGATTGTGGCAATAGCGGCAGCGGTAATGTTTGTGTTTTCAGGGCTGGCACTTGCGGCGGAACCGTTTTTAGTTGATGATTTTGAAGACGGCAATGTTCAGACAGCGCAGGGGGGATGGTGGTACACGTATAATGATGTGGAATCAGGAGGAAACTCTGAAGTATGGCCGGTTAACGGAAAGTTTGAATTAAGCAAGCCCGGCGCTGAAAATAAGGGTTATGCCGCAAGAATGAAAGGCACAGCCGGAAACAAGCTGGGCTGGGATTTTGTGGGTATAGGCTCAACGCTTAAATTTGATTCAGGATGCCCGTCAGCAAAACCTGTTAACCTGAAAGATTACACAACGCTTCAGTTTAAGATCAAAGGCAAAGTGTCCGGCGGTAGGCTTATTGCAAGGCTGCCATATGTTGCAAATACCTGTAAACAGGGGGCGAACGGACCGGATACACTTACTGAGTGGGCAGATTATGAATGCGGCATCACTTCCAAAGTGTCCGGGGATTGGACGACAGTAAAGCTTGATTTAAGAAAAGACTTCAAGCAGCCAAAGTGGACAAAAAAGGAAAGTATTGTTCCCATTGAAAAGGTCCTTGAAAACATGCACAACGTTCAGTTCCATTTTTCCAGCCCCGACGGCGATACCATTGACATCTGGCTTGACGATATACAGTTTAATTAATAATACTTTCGCACTTCCAAAAACCCGGGCGGCTTACCGCCCGGGTTTTTTATTTGGTTTTATCGTTTTTGATTTGATCTGGTAGACGTGGGTTTTCAGCCCGCGGATTTTATCCTTTATTGTAGAGGCGCAACATGTTGCGTCTCGCTTTTGACCTGACAGACGCGGATTTTTCCCGGCTGCCGTAGCCATAGATTGCTATGGCGGAGGAGGCAGCCCGCGGATTTTATCCTTTATTGTAGAGGCGCAACATGTTGCGTCTCGCTTTTGATCTGACAGACGCGGATTTTTCCCGGCTGCCGTAGCCATAGATTGCTATGGCGGAGGAGGCAGCCTGCGGCAGTTTGTTTTGATTTAGGGATTTTGGTTGGCGCACCTTTTAAGGTGCGCAGTTAAATAAACATAAAATCTAAAAAATCCGCGGGCTAAAGACCCGCGTCTACCAAGACGAAACCAAACCGACAAGCCGCATTTTTATAACAATTATTCAAAAAACTATTGCCAAAAATCTGCGCTTGTTGTATTATCATTTTAAATTTGCTTATTGAAATGTGAAGAGGTTTCTGATGATTGAAATGAAAGTCAGCGGGCTTGCCACGGATTCCACGTCGCGCATGCCCATTGTGATACTGTCCGATAAAGAAGAAAAACGCTACCTGCCCATATGGGTGGGGGTTTATGAATCGGATGCTATTTTAATGGCCCTGGAAAATATAGAAGTTCCCCGGCCTATGACACACGATCTTTTAAAGGTTATTCTGGAAACAACAGGGATAGAAGTGCAGGAGGTTATGATTTCTGCCATTAAGGAAAACACCTTTTTTGCTAAGATTATCCTGAAAGACAAGAAAGCTGAATACGAAATTGATTCCAGGCCGTCAGATGCTATAGCGCTTGCGCTAAGGACTGACGCCCCTATATTTGTGGCGGAAAACGTAATCATGGAAGCCACTATAATGGATAAAGAGAAATACGAAAAGGAAATGCAGGACTTTAAAGAATTCTTAAAAGACATTAAGCCTTCAGATTTTCACAAGTAAAAAAATTTTTCAAAAATAAATATGGAACGATGTTTTAAGATACGGTAGGAGGTTCTTAAAAAATGAAAATAGACAGTGATTTAAGGGAAGGGCTTAAAAGTCTGGGCACGCTTGGCACGCTTGGTTTCACCCTTGTAATATGCACGTTTGCGGGGCTTGGAATCGGGCTTTTGCTGGATAAACTTACCGGATTAAAGCCGGTATTTACTATAATATTTCTGCTCTTTGGAATAGTATCCGGATTCGTTAATATATTTGTGAAGACGGGAAGGTTTAAAGATGACGCCAAACGTTAAGGTTTTTATTTTGCTTGTCATATTGGCGGCAGCGTCAATGGCGGCGGCTTTTTTTGACTTAAGGCTGGCGCTGGGGGCTGTTTCCGGCATTATGCTTTTTGCCTTAAATTACCTGGCAATAACGTTCACGGTAAAAGGAATTATTTCCGGAGACGGACAGCCTGTTCAAAAAGCGGTATCTGTGGTCATGATATACATGGGCAAGATACTTGTTATAGGCGCGGCGGTATTTGCGGTAATCAGGTTCAGGGAAGTAATTTCAATAAAAGGTTTTTTAGCGGGCGTTTTTGCGGCAACAGCCGCGGTTCTTATAGGCCACACGCTTTTATTTAAAAATAATAAAAAAACTATATAAAGGAGACGCAATGGGAGAATCACTGCACTATCATTCATTTATCCCTTTTCTTGACAATCACGCTTTTACCATTGTCCTTATGATGATGCTGGATTTCGCTATAGTAATTTTTATACTGTGGCTTGGCAACTTAAAACGCGATTTAAGGCCCAGGGGCGCGCAAAACCTTGTGGAATGGTTCATTAAATATATAACGGATTACGCGGATTCCGTAATAGGCAAGCAGGCGCCGCGCTACTATCCCATACTTTTAATGCTTTTTATGTATATCCTTGTCGGCAATCTAATGGGTTTAATACCGGGGCTTATTTCGCCCACCAGCATGCTTACCGTTACTGTCACCCTTGCTATTTGTGTTTTTATAATGGAATGGTTTGAAGGTATAAGGGTAAAGGGCATAATCAAATACCTTGCGCATTATACGGGCGGGGACGCGGTTCCGGGATGGCTTAAGCCTTTTATGTTTTTTGTGGAATTAATGAGTGACATTTCAAGGCCTGTATCGCTCTCTTTCAGGCTTTTCGGAAATATTATGGCAAAAGAAATTTTACTTGGCGTCCTCATTGTGCTTGTTCTTTTGTTCTGGCCGACAGTTAATTCAAACGCGATAAGCGCGATGATGGCGGGTTTTTCTTTTGTATTAAGGCCGCTTATAATTGTGCTTGGCGTCCTTGTAAGCGTTATTCAGGCGGGTGTTTTCACCCTGCTTACAGCCATATATATCAGCGGAGCCGTGGCTTCGCATGAACACAGCGAAGAACATTAATTCAAATATATTAACAGGAGGTGGAAGATTTTGAAAAAGTTCAGGTTTGTAGTGCTTATGGCAATTTTTGTAATGGGATTAGTTGGTGTAGCAATGGCAAGCGAAGCAGCGGGCGCGGCGGGAAAAGCGACAAATGAAAGCGTTACTTTCTTTGCGTTCTCCGTTTTAGCGGCAGCGCTGGGTGTAGGGCTTGCAGCACTTGGATGCGGAATTGGACAGGGAATGGCCACAGCGAAAGCTGCGGAAGGCGTAGCAAGGCAGCCGGAAGCTGCAGGTAAGATTCAGGGTGTTCTTATCCTTGGTCTTGCTATCATTGAATCACTTACAATTTACGCGCTTGTTGTAGGCCTTATCCTTATATTCGCAAATCCTTTCAAGGATCTTTTCATAGGATAGTTTTCACGCGGGCCGCAAGGCCCGCTTAGCACTCATAGAAATACCGGAGTATTAAAAAGGTATATAATAGAAATAATTAAATCCCAAAAGGGATAAAATACAGGAGGATAAAAATGGTTTCAGTAGATAAAGCGGTGTTGCTGGTACAGCTTATAACTTTTCTTTTGGCGGTTCCTATGATTTGGATATTCTTCTTAAAACCGCTTATTAAAACGCTTACTAACAGGGAAAAATACATTACGGACACGCTTGATAAAGTGGAAAAAGACCGCGATGAAATGCAGAAAATGAAAGAAGAATATGAAATAAAGATGAGGGAAATGCACTTAAACGCCTCCGCGGCGCTTGAAAAAGCCGTGGCAGAAGGCGAAAGGTCAAGGCATGAAATAATTGAAACCGCAAAAGAAGAAGGGCACAAACTTATAGTGGAAGCAAAAAAAGAAATTGAAGCGGAAAAGGTTAAAGCGATAGAAGACGTAAAAGGCAGTATTGTTGATATAGCCGTTATTGCGGCGGAAAAGATTGTAAAGGCAAGTATGTCAAAGAAAGCGCAGACAGAGATTGTTCAGGATGCAATTGAAAACATAGGAAAAAACTAAAAAGGGTGATTAGATGATAAACACTACGTTACCTACAAAATACACCGAAGCGCTTTTTCAGGCGGCGGCGAACTTAAACCAGATAGAAAAGGTAAGGGAAGACCTGCGGCTTTTGCAGTCCGCAGTTTCAGCAAACCGTGATTTTGCGGCGATACTTGGACACCCCGGCGTAAGCAAAGCGGATAAAAGGGCTGTTGTTACAAACGAATTTAAGGACAAGATTTCAAGGCTGGCGCTTAATTTTATGTGCCTTCTTATAGATAAGAAAAGAGAAGCGCTTTTATTTTCCGTTTACGAGATTTACTCGCAGAAAGCGGACGAACTTGCGGGCATAAAACAGATTCAGGTAAAGACCGCGTATACCTTAACTCCTGTTGAAGAGGCAAAGGTATTGGCGCAGCTTGAAACTTCATTTAAAAAGAAAGTACGCATGGACACAAAGGTGGACGAAGGAATCCTTGGCGGAATCATAGTCAGGGACAGGATGACTTTAATTGACGCAAGCGTAAGGCAGTACCTTGATACAATGAAAAAGGAACTTAAAGAGGGCAGGAAAAAGGCAAAAAAGAGCGCGAAAAAAACCGTTAAAAAGAATACAAAAAAGAAAAAATAACTGACATACCTCAAGGAGGAAGCAATGCAGATAAGACCGGATGAAATCACAGGAATTATCAAGGCGCAGATTGAAAATTATGAAACAAAGGTAACTTTAAGCGAAGTGGGCGAAGTAATTCAGGTAGGCGACGGTATCGCCCGCGTGTTCGGGCTTGACAATGTTATGTCCATGGAACTTGTGGAATTTCCGGGAGGCATAATGGGTGTCGCGCTTAACCTTGAAAAGGACAATGTCGGCGTGGTTTTAATGGGCGACGATAAAGGCATCAAGGAAGGCGATATGGTAAAACGTACCGGGAAAATTTTATCTGTTCCGGTCGGTCCGGAAATGATAGGAAGGGTTGTAAACGCGCTTGGAGTTCCGATAGACGGCAAAGGGCCGATTAACACATCTAAAATAAGGCCGGTAGAAGTCATAGCTCCGGGCGTTGTTGACAGGGATCCGGTTAAAGAACCCATGCAGACAGGAATTAAAGCCATTGACGCCATGATACCGATAGGCCGCGGACAGCGCGAACTTATAATCGGCGACAGGCAGACAGGCAAGACCACAATAGCAATAGACGCAATCATCAATCAGAAAAATTCAGGCGTAATATGTATATACGTTGCCATCGGACAGAAACAGTCCACAGTGGCAAAAGTTGTAAACACCCTTACAGAGTACGGCGCGATGAAATATACAATCGTAGTATGCGCAAGCGCATCGGAACCCGCGCCTGTCCTTTATATGGCTCCTTACGCGGGCTGCGCAATGGGCGAAGAATTCATGTGGCAGGGCAAGCATGTGCTTATAGTTTATGACGACCTTTCAAAACACGCTGCCGCTTACAGGCAGATGTCGCTTCTGTTAAGAAGGCCGCCCGGCCGTGAAGCTTATCCGGGAGACGTTTTCTATCTTCACTCAAGGCTTCTGGAAAGGGCTTCAAAGTTATCAGAAAAACTTGGATCCGGCTCTATTACAGCGCTTCCTATAATTGAAACACAGGCCGGCGATATTTCGGCTTATATTCCTACCAACGTTATTTCCATCACAGACGGGCAGATATTCCTTGAAAGCAGCCTTTTCTCCGCGGGCGTCAGGCCTGCCATTAATGTTGGGCTTTCCGTATCAAGGGTCGGCGGCAACGCGCAGATAAAGGGTATGAAACAGGTAGCCGGAAAACTTAAACTTGACATGGGACAGTACAGGGAACTTGCGGCATTCGCGCAGTTCGGCACGGAACTTGACAAATCATCCGAAGCGCAGCTTTCTTTGGGCCGCAGGATGGAAGAAATATTGAAACAGGGAAACAATCTTCCGCTTCCCGTTGAAGACCAGCTGGTTATAATCTACGCCGGCATCAACAGGTTTCTTGATGACGTGGCGCTTGAAGACGTAAGGGATTTTGAAAAAGGGCTTTTAAAATACGTTAATGAAAAACACAGCGACGTTATAGAAGACCTGAAAAAGGAAAAGAAGTTTACGGACTCCATCAATAAGAAGATAGACAAAGCGATATCGGAATTCAGGGCAACATTTAAAAAATAAAAAAGGAGCTTTAAATGGCTACTTTAAGGGACATCAGAAAAAGGATAAAAAGCGCCCAGAATATTCAGCAGATAACAAAGGCCATGAAAATGGTCTCTGCGGCCAAGCTGCGCAAAGCCCAGGACAGGACTTTGGCATCAAGGCCTTACGCTGAAAAAATCTCGCAGGTAATAGGCGAGCTTATGTCAAGCGACGCGGGTTCGCGTTTTCCGCTTTTAAAAGAACACCCCGAAGTTAAAAAAGAAGCGGTGATACTTGTCACGGCGGACAAGGGGCTGTGCGGAAGCTTCAACGGCAATCTGGCAAAAGAAGTAATGATGATGATGAGGGAAAATCCGGACGTGTCGCTTTTTTATATCGGCAAAAAAGGGTTTGACCTTTTAAAGAAGTTTGGCAGGGAAAATGAAAAATTCAAGTTTAACGACCGTTACATAGGCTGGCCGGACGTGGAAGAAGTGGGAAAGATGGTAATAGATAATTTCAGTGCCGGCAAATACGGAAAGGTCACGCTTATCTACAGCAAATTCCAGACAAATTTAACACAGAATATTATCAAGAAACAGCTTCTGCCGGTGGTTTTTGAAGGCAGCACCGAACAGCACGCTAAAAGGGATTTTATATATGAACCTTCGGAAAAAGCTGTGCTGGAAAATCTGTTTGTAAGGTACGTTAAGACAACCATCTACAGCGCTGTGCTTGAATCGCAGGCTTCCGAACACGGGGTCAGGATGGCTTCGATGGAAAAAGCCACCAATAACGCGAACGACATGATACGCAGCCTTACACTTCTGGCAAACAAGACAAGGCAGGCGGCAATTACAAATGAAATTCTTGAAATTGTAGGCGGAGCAAACGCAATAAAAGGATAGTAAATATAAAAACAATAAAACGGCCAAGAGCCAATATTTAAGGAGGAAGAAAGCATGAGCGAAGGAAAAGTGGTACAGGTTATAGGGCCTATCATAGATATTGAATTTTCGGGAAAACTTCCTGAAATTTACAACGCCGTAAAGGTGACAGGAAAATATGAAATGAACGGCGAAGAACACGAAATTAATTTAACAACAGAGGTTGCCACCCACGTGGGCGACAACACTGTGCGCTGCGTTGCCATGAGCTCCACAGACGGCATAAGCCGCGGTATGAAGGCAACGGACACAGGCGAACCTATCAGGGTGCCTGTCGGCGAAGCCACGCTTGGAAGGGTGTTAAACGTGCTTGGCGAACCGGTTGATTATATGGGGCCGGTTAAAACAGACAAGTTCAGCGTTATCAGAAGGCGTCCGCCTTCATTTGAAGAACAGGCAATTAAAACAGAAATGTTAGAAACAGGTATCAAGGTTATTGACCTGCTTTGTCCGTACCCTAAAGGCGGAAAGGTCGGCTTGTTCGGCGGTGCCGGCGTGGGTAAGACGGTTGTTATTATGGAACTTATCAGAAACATCGCGCAGGAACACGGCGGCTATTCAGTATTCGCGGGAGTCGGCGAGCGTACAAGGGAAGGTACAGACTTAAGAAATGAAATGATGGAATCCGGCGTTATAAGCAAGACGTCGCTTATATACGGTCAGATGAACGAACCCCCGGGTGCAAGGTTAAGGGTTGGTTTAACAGGCCTTACAGAAGCTGAATATTTCAGGGATGAAGCGGGAAAAGACGTTCTGTTATTCATAGACAATATTTTCCGTTTCACGCAGGCAGGTTCGGAAGTTTCCGCGCTCTTAGGGCGTATGCCTTCAGCTGTAGGCTACCAGCCTAACCTTTCAACAGAAATGGCGGAGCTTCAGGAACGTATCACTTCAACTAAAAAAGGCTCCATCACATCGGTTCAGGCCATATATGTTCCTGCCGATGACTTAACTGACCCGGCGCCGGCTACGGCTTTCGCGCATCTTGACGCGACAACCGTTCTTAACAGGGCGCTTACATCTCTTGGTATTTATCCCGCGGTTGACCCGCTTGATTCCACATCGTCCATTCTTACTCCGGAAATTGTCGGTGAAGAACACTATAATGTGGCCAAAGAAGTGCAGCGAATCCTTCAAAGGTACAAAGACCTTCAGGACATCATAGCCATCCTTGGTATAGATGAACTTGCTGAAGCGGACAGGCTTATAGTCGGAAGGGCAAGAAGGATACAGAAATACTTAAGCCAGCCGTTCTTTGTGGCTTCGGCGTTTACAGGCCAGGAAGGAAAATACGTGCCTGTAAAGGAAACAGTATCGGGCTTTAAGAAACTTGTCTCCGGTGAACTTGACAACCTTCCGGAACAGGCTTTCTATATGACAGGCAGCATTGATGAAGTAATTGAACGCGCAAAGACAATGGTGTAACGGAGAAAAAAAATGGCCAATTTGATAAAACTTGACATAGTCACGCCGGATAAGAAAATATTTGAAGGCGAAATAAAAAGCCTTGTGGCGCCCGGGATTGACGGTGAATTTGGAATACTTCCGGGGCACGCGCCGTTTGCCACTGCGCTGGCGCCGGGTGTGGTTGAATTAAAAAAACCCGACAACACGCAGGAATTAATGGCAGTCAGCGGCGGATATATTGAAGTGGCGCATGACAGCGCCGTGCTTCTTGTTGAAACCGTGGACAAGGCCGGTGAATTTGACATAGAGCGTATTAAACGTAACAAGGAAGAGCAGGAAAAACTTCTTAAGTCCAAGACGCAGCAGGATGTGGATTACGACAGGATACAGATGGAACTGATGCGCGAAATGTCCAGGCTTAAGGCTGTGGAACTGCTTACCCGGCGCGGAAAGTAAAAATGCGTTACAGACTATTGCCGTTATTTTTTTTATCGGCAATGCTTTTTGTTTCGTGCGGCAAAAATCTTGAAATTTCAAAAGATAAATTTACTTACATTCAGGAAGGGGAGCCTTCCACATTATCTCTTACTACCATGCTGCAGGACCGCCCGTTTTTCATAAGGTGGGAAAAAGGAAACCTGATAGAAAAAAACGCGCTGTCCCCCAAACCTTCCTGGAACCGTTTTATGGCGATGAATCCGGAAGGTCTTGTTATCAGAAAAAAATCACCGGAAGGTATCACCCAAATCCCGGCTGAGTATATTGAAAATATAGAAATAAGCCCTGACCGCAGCCTGGCTGCGTTTACAATTAAACTGGGTTCTTCTCTTAACGGCTCTGTGGGAATAGCGGATATACGTCAGAAGAGAGTTATATTCAACGAAGAAGTGGAAGACCGCCCCGCATACCCTCCCGTAAGGATGAGCATTGCAATAAGGGACGCTTTTTTCAAACCGGTGTTCTCGGATGACGGCCGGTATCTTGCCTATACGCGTTATAATTATCTTAACACCCGTTTTATCCGCATAAGAAATATCATGGACGGCACATTCAATGAAATTGACAATGCCATGCTTCCGCAGATGGCAGGCGGTAATATTTATTATATGGCTTACAAAAAGGGAAATCCCGCGCTTATGCTTATGAAGCGGGGCATTACCGGCGGGAATGCGGTAAAAATTGCCGATGTTACAGAAAATATGGTGAATTTTATGCGTCTGAACAATTCCGTATATCTGACAACGTGGGAAGGTTTTTATGAAGTTATAAATGATAAACTTGAAAAAAAATTTGATTTTGAAGAGATAAAAAAACAGGGCGAACAGGCGGAAATAGCCGCAGTGTATCTGTCATCGCAGGAAGGCCTTAATTACCTGTTTTTAACGGTTAAACATAAAAAAGACGGCGATTACAAATGGCGCGTCTATGGAAGGCTTTTTTGAAAATTTAAAATAAAATTTTATAATACGAAAACTGCAAAAAATGCAATAAAATAAGGGCTTTTTTGGCGGAACAATTAACAAAAAGGGTTGTCTAAACGTTTATATAATATGGTTTAATGGCGGGTAAAATATCCTTGACACCCTATGGGCAAAATGATATATTTTACTTAATCATAATTGAGGTGATTGTTTAATGATAAAAAGGTATTTAATTACGGCTTTGACAGCTGTATTTATGTTTGTTTTAACGTTAACTTCATATGCCGATCAGGGCACGACTTCCGCTGTCTTTTTAAAGCTGGAACAGGGAGCGCGTCCGATAGCTATGGGCGGGGCATACACGGCAGCTGCGGATGATGTTCATTCAATTCTTTGGAACCCGGCGGGTTTATCACAGCTTCAGGGATTTCAGGTATCATTCATGCACACAATGTGGTTTGCTGATATTTTTTATGACTACCTTGCGATGGCATATCCTGCCGGTGAAATCGGAACTTTCGGGCTTTCGGTTGTTTATGTAAATTCAGGTGATATTAATAAATGGGATATATCAGGAAATCCTCTTGGTTCATTTTCTTCTTCTGACCTTGGTTTTGGCATTGCTTACGGAACTTCAATCAATAAAGACCTTTCTCTTGGCGTGACAATAAAACTTTTTAATTCCAGCATTGATGACAAGTCGGCTTTTGGTTTTGCCGGCGATATCGGCGCTATTTATACCACTCCTGTTGAAGGGTTAAAAGCCGGAATAGCATTTCAGAATCTGGGCCCTAAATTTGGTTTTGGCGAAGCGTTTCTGCTGCCTATAAATTTCAGGGTGGGATTAAGTTATTCGGCGGTAAGAAACCTTATCTTAAGCCTTGATTACATTCAGCCTATAGAGACAAACGGAATTATAGCCGCAGGCATGGAATACTGGTACAGGGATCTGCTTGTTTTAAGGCTTGGTTATCAGTATCAGGGAATGTTTGATAAAAATTATTACTATGAAAACTACGCCGGCCCGTCAATACTTGCGGGATTCGTTATCGGCGCGGGGATAAAAATAGACATATACTCTGTAGATTACGCTTACAGGCAGTATGGCGTTCTTGAAAGCACACACAGGATAGGGCTTACGGTCAAGTTTAAGTAAAATGCATACGCTTGAAATTAACACCAAACAAAGGTGTGAATTGGTTGAAATAACAGCCGATGTTCAGGCGGCGGTTGACTTAAATAAGGCGAAAGACGGTATTGTTTTTTTAATGGTGCCTCATACTACTGCCGGCCTTACAGTAAATGAAAATGCTGATCCGGCGGTAAAAAAAGATATCTTAAAAAAAATGAATGGCATGATTCCGGTTAATGACGGCTATATTCACGCCGAAGGCAATTCGGATTCCCATGTAAAACAGTCTTTGTTTGGCTGTGAAATGTTCTTTATTGTTGAAAATGGAAAACTGGTACTTGGTACGTGGCAGGGGATTTTCTTCTGTGAATTTGACGGGCCAAGAAAAAGAAAAATATACATAAAGATAACAGGATGACTTCATAGGAGGAATTAAATGGCGCGAGTTGTATTAAAAAACATCTGGAAAAAGTACGGAAACGTGACAGCTGTCAAGGACGCGAACATCACATGTGAAGACAAGGAATTTT
>JAFGWA010000050.1 GCA_016937715.1 Candidatus Goldiibacteriota bacterium | reverse complement strand
TCTCTCGGCGGAATAAACGTTTGGAAAAACACCGACATCGTATGTTTTTCTGTTAAATTCCTTAAAGGTTCGTTCAAGATAATTGCTTCTCCCGTTGATTAATTGGGTACAATTGGGTATAATTGGGTATAGTTAAAAGGAGGCGATATGGAATCAAACCTTACACGGCGATTAAATGCCATTTCCGGAAATGATGCCGCGCGTATTTACGGTAAAGTGGCAAAAATAGATGAATTTAAAGGGTGGTTTAAGGCAGCTCCGGGGCTTGGACCGCAGATACTTGGCAACTTAAAACAGAGCACAATTGTATCCTCGGTCGGATCATCAACAAGGATAGAAGGTTCAAAGATGTCTGATGAGCAGGTTAAAAAACTTCTTAACGGGCTTAAAGTATCAAGGTTGAAGGACAGGGATTCGCAGGAGGTTGCGGGTTACGCGGAATTACTTGAAACCATATTTGATAATTATAATGAAATACAGATAACAGAAAATACTATCCTTGGTTTTCATAATGTTTTGCTTAAGTTTTCTGAAAAAGACAAAAAACATAAAGGAAAATATAAGTTTCTTTCAAATGCCGTTGTGGCAAGGGATAACAACGGCAATGAATCTGTTATTTTTAACCCTACAGAACCTTATCTTGCGCAGAAAGAAACAAGGGAGCTTATTGACTGGGCTGTGAAAGCGTATGATAGCGGGATTTTTCATCCGCTGCTGATAGCCGCAAATTTTAACCTTGAATTTCTTTCTATCCACCCGTTTCAGGACGGCAACGGAAGGCTTAGCAGGGCTGTTTTAAACCTTATGCTTTTAAAAAGCGGGTATTCATACGCCCGATACGCGTCTCTTGAAAAAATAATAGAAGATAATAAAGCGTCATACTACCTTGCTTTAAGAAAAAGCCAGAAGAACAGGGGTAAAAAGGCGGAAAATATAATACCATGGCTTGATTTTATACTTGATGTACTGGCAAAACAGGCTGAAACAGTAAAAGAAACCGCTAAGGGGTCAAATCCTCTTCTTTTAATTTCAGAAAAACACAGGGCAATTCTGAATCTCTTTGAAATATATGAAACAATAACAAATAAGATTATTGTAAGCAAACTTAAGATGAAAAGGGAAACCGCAGGCCAGTCTCTTGCAAGGCTTGTAAAACTTAAACTTATTAAAAAAACCGGCAGCGGCAGGGCAACCGCGTATATAAAAACGGGAAGCGAATGAAAACAATCTATAATAACCGGAAATAAAATGAATTAATGAAATACAAAGGGTGTATTTATTTGTAATTGTACTGGTAGACGCGGGTATTTAGCCCGCGGCAGTTGATTTGGATCTCCGGATGTTTGGTTTATTTCCGTCCCTCTGTCCCTCTGGTTTATAAGCCAAGCCTCCAAACATCTAAGCGTCCAAGCATCTGTTTTTTATATATCTGCTGCATCATTTTTATGTTTTAATACGTCTATCAAAGATGTGCATTTATGCGCAAAATTATAATTCGGAGGGTTTTATGAAAAGATTGTTTTTGTCTGTACTTGCTGTTGCGGTTGTTCTGTCAGTTGTTGGCTGCGCGGGGACGCAGATTAACAAAGAAGCTGTAATGAACGTGAAAAGAGCGGGAGTATTAAGTTTAACAATGGTAAAATCCGCGCCTTCAAACGCTGAAAACAACGCTGTCATGCAGCAGGCGGCAGACTACGCGCTGGCTCAGGCGGAATATCAGCTTAAATCCGCAAGGTTATTTACTGTTGTGCCGTCAGCTTCGCTTGCCAAAGTGCCTGCCTATTACTACGCGGGGACAATGTCAAAGGCAGCAGGCGCCTTAAGGTATTTTAAGGACAATCCGGACGCGATGATTACAAAAGTACAGGGCGATTCAAACGCGGATTTTATGACAGCATTAAAAGAAGGGCTGCAGGCGGCATCAGCAGCGGGAGAAGCAAGAAAAAATCCGGCAGCTGCCGCGCAGAAAGTACTTGATGACCACAAAGAATTGCTTATAGGCGCAAAAGGTGTCCCGTTTGTGCCGTACACGCTTTTTAATAATGCGGAATCAGGCACTACAATAAAATACGTAAACGGCGAAAGGGTAACAGATGACGGCGAAAACCAGGGGCTTAAAATGGCATTGCTGGAACAGGCCAAAGCCGTATGCGCGGCCGCCAAACTTGACGCTGTTATAGTGGTAATGGCAGACACGCTGCTGCCGCCTCCGCAGGGGGTAAGGGTAATTGTAGGCAAAGACAGGGTGGTAGGGACAGTGAAGGTTGATATGACAATGGTTATGATAGATAAGACAGGCGAAATTATAGCGGATTTTGAAAGGCCGGTAATGGATGACCTTGCGCCCATGAAACTTGCAAGGCCGACGTACAAGGCAGTAACCTGGAGAATGTCCGGCGGCAAAAACTGGCCGGATAAGATAGAACCAAACCTTGCAGACCCAAGCGGCGAAATCCTGCGCGATTTTAAAGAACTGTCAGCAGAAGCCGCTAAAAGAATGGCTAATAAGTTAAAAGAGGAACTGACAAAAGAATAAGTATAACAGTATAGTATTTTTCTATATCAAACGCCCTGCGCTTCCCGCAGGGCGTTTTTGTTTTGTTCTGGTTTTGCTGTGGTAGCCGCGTCCTTTCAGGGCGCGTGGTTTTATGTTTTGGTTTCGTTTTGTCTTAATTTTGGTTTCGTTCTGGTAGACGCGGGTCTTTAGCCCGCGGCAGTTGTTTTGGTGGGTACTTGGTTTAAACCGTCCCTCTGACCATCCGTGCATCCGTCCCTCGGATTTTTTTTATCTGATACTTCTTACCTATGTGACTTATAGTCCGTAGAATCTTAGTCCACAAGGGGGTAATATTTTGCCTATGGATATAAAACAAAAATTTGGCATTAAAGTTAGGGAATTAAGAGAGAAGAAAGACATTTCACAGGAACGGCTTGCAGAACTTGCCGGCCTTGACCGCACATATATAAGCGGGATAGAGAGAGGCAAGCGTAATGTGGCCGTTGTGAATATAGAGAAAGTGGCAAAGGCTTTAGGGGTAAAAATTAAGGACCTTTTTTGACAATGGCTGATAATTTAACAAAAAAACAAAGAAGTTATTGTATGTCTAGAATTAAGTCTAAGAATACTAAAGTTGAAGTGACTCTTGCTTCACTGCTTAGAAAACAGAATATTAAATTTACCAGACAGAATAAGAGAATTCTTGGTAAACCTGATTTTATTTTAAAAGATTTTAATATAGCAATTTTTTGCGATAGCGAGTTTTTTCACGGAAAAAATTGGGAAAAACAAAAAAAGTCTATTAAAACAAATAGGAAATATTGGCTGGAAAAAATAGAACGAAACATTAAAAGAGATAAGCTGGTTAATAAAAAATTACGACAAGATGGATGGAAAGTTCTTAGGTTTTGGGCAAAAGAACTTATAGATAAGCCGGATAAAGCAATAAAAAAAATTAATGAGGCTGTGAGAGTAAAAAATGAAAAAAAAGGGCAACTATAAGCAGTTTTTAAGTAATATTGAAGATTTTTTAGCAAATGAAGAGCATGAAAAACTTGCTTCAGTAACCCATTATTATTTAAACAAGGGGACTGATGCTGAGAAATATTATAAGAATGAAGCGAAGAAAATATTAGAACATGCAGGGCAATTGGAGTTATTTAAAGCAGATATGCCTATTACTTTTCCTTTTTCTCCTCCGAAAGAACATAAATTTACATTCATAGATTTGTTTGCCGGTGTTGGCGGGATGCGTATTGGATTTCAGAACGCAGGAGGAAGATGTGTTTTTACGTCTGAATGGGATAGATCTGCGCAGCTTACGTATAAAGTGAATTTTGGGGAAGTGCCTTTTGGAGATATAACAAGAATAGATGCAAAATGCATACCTGAACATGATGTCTTGGTTGCGGGATTTCCATGCCAGCCTTTTTCAATAGCAGGATATAAAAAGGGTTTTGAAGATAAAGGGAGAGGTAATTTATTCTTTGATATAGTAAGAATACTAAAAGAGAAACAGCCTAAATCAATACTGCTTGAAAATGTTAAAAATCTTAAAGGACACGACAAAGGGCGTACTTTTGAAGTTATATCTAAAGAGCTAAAAAATGCAGGTTATTTTATTACTTCTAAAGTTTTAAACACAATGGAATACGCTGATGTTCCGCAGAATAGAGAACGTATATATATAGTAGGATTCTTAGATGAAAATAATTCAAAACAATTCAAATATCCCGAGAAAATTAAAAGAACTAAACAAATACATGACTGTCTGGAAAAAAAGATTGATACAAAATACTATTATAATGACAAAACACTTTATCCTAAATTAATTAAAGACATTACAAAAAATGATACTGTCTACCAGTGGCGGCGTAAATATGTCAGAGAGAATAAGAATAAAGTATGCCCGACACTTACTGCTAATATGGGTATGGGCGGGCACAATGTACCTTTGATACTCGATAAGGATGGAATAAGAAAGATAACACCAAGGGAATGTGCTAATTTTCAAGGATTTCCAAAAAAGTTTGTCCTTCCTTCTGTCGCGGATTCGCATTTATATAAACAGTTTGGCAATTCGGTGTCAGTTCCTGTAATAGAAAAAATTGCAGAAAGTATAGTAAAGGCTTGGGTGTAAATATGTTTATTGAGAGGGCTGACAAAAAGCAGATTGATCTCTATGAAAAATACCTAATGATTGTCGGAAGTCTTTCAAATCTCTTTTCTGAATCTGACACGCCTTATCTTTATTATAGGATTGCTGAGAAAATATTCTGCAGAGCTTTTAATGCCGAGGATCTGTCTAGGAGTGATTTGTCGGCTGATGCAAAAGTAAAAAATATTGGAGTGGGTTTAAAAACATTTTTAATTAACAATTCTAAAACGTTCCAAAAAATCGCAGAATTTAATAACGATAGAAATACATATGATAAATTGAATGCAGAAAAAATGATAATTAAAATAGCCGGGCTTAGAAATAAAAGGCTTGAAATGACGCGGAATGTCTATAAGTTTGATAACTCAATATATCATTGTGTTGTCAGAGATAAAGGGTATTTTTATATTCATGAAGAAAGTATGGATGATATTAATTTAAATAAAATAAAGAAAATCTCTAAAAACACCGGTTCAATCAGTTTTTCTGATGATAAAAATGATTATTCGTTTTTAACTTCTAAAAGTACTCTTACAAAAAGGTTTATAACAGATTCTTTCAAATACAAAATTAAGGTATCGTTAATAGACGACCCGCTTCAAGAACTTGAAAAATTGCTTGCTGCTAAACCGGCAGAAAAGGAAACTGCTAACTTAATTAAAGAAACGATTTATCTGCCGTTGTATGGTCATGATAAAAAAGTATATGAGAAAAGCGGTCTAAATCAATGGAATGCAGGCGGAAGAAAGCGCGATCTTGATGAAGTTTATATTCCGATACCGTCAGAAATAAATAAAAAGTATCCTGATTTTTTCCCTAAGAGAGATACGAAATTTAATTTGAAATTACCAGATGGTATTTTAATGGAATCTAAAATATGTCAAGATAACAATAAGGCGTTAATGTCAACTTCGAATAAAGAATTAGGTAAATGGATACTTAGAGACGTTTTGACATTGAAACCTAAAGAAATTCTAAACTACGATAAATTACAAATAATTGGAATTGATTCAGTTAGAATTGACAAAATTAATGATGAGTTATATGAAATAAATTTCGCAGAAATTAATAGTTATGAGAATTTTTTAAACAGTAGGGGTTTATAATTAAATATCTATGAAAATATTTTTTTGAAAAAAGCATAAATAATTTATTGGGGAGGGCATGTGAATCAATATGATGTTTCTGCTTTTCCGGAAGAAGTATGCAAACAATTAAAAAACTATGTTTATAGATTAATTGACCCGAGAAATGGTGATACTTTTTATGTGGGACGAGGAAAGGGGAATAGAGTATTTCAGCATATTAAATGCGCTACAAAAGAAAAAAATTTCGATGAAATAGACGGAAAATATCAAACGATAAGAGATATTGAAAATTCAGGTCTAAAAGTTATACATGTAATACATAAACATGGTATGGATGAATTAACAGCAAGACATGTTGAAGCTGCTTTGATTGATGCATATCCAGGTGCATCCAACAAAGTTGCCGGTTATGACAGCAACTATTTTGGTTCAATGAATGCTGTTGAAATAATTAGTAAATACAAGTCAGAAGAAGCAGTTTTTAAACATAAAATTATCATGATTACTGTAAATAGAAGTTCTGAAGAAAGAACGTTATATGATGCTACCAGATATGCATGGAAAATAAATAAAGAAAAAGCACAAAAGGCTGAGTATGCCGTTTCAGTAATTAGAGGAATAATTAAAGCAGTCTACAAAATTATAGAATGGAAAGAAGCAAATAAAACTAATTTCCCTCTATTTGATCTAAATAGACCAGGTAGGTATGGTTTTATTGGTGAAAAGGCTGAAAATTCTGTTGAAAGTATATATATTAACAAACGAATTCCTGATAAATATAGAAAAAGAGGAGCTGCAAATCCAATAAGATATTCTTTTTATTGATTGAAGATTTATTCTGTTAAAATATGCTTTATAAAAGGAAATAGCAATAAAATCGGGGGAATATGAAAACATTAATGAAAATAGGGACAGTGCTGTTAATAACGATAATGGTTGGGATAGTTTTGTTTGTGGGGGTTATTGCTGTTAAAAGCCCGGGGAACACTTTGCCTATTGCAGGGGAGAATTCTATATCTGAACTTATTCAGGTAGAGCTTGGCGGGGTTAAGCAGTGGGTTTTGATTTGTGGGAATGACAAAACAAACCCTGTGGCTGTAGATAATACAAGGGGATATGTATAAATCCGCCCCGGTGTGGAAAGTGCCTGTATATATAATGGCAGGCAGGCACGACGCGACGGTGGTATATTCCTTACAGGAAAAGTATTTTAACTTTATAAAAGCGCCCAAAAAATATTTTTTTACTTTTGAAAATTCCGCCCACATGTGCGCCTATGAAGAACCGGAAAAATATCTGAATATAATGGTAAATAGGGTGCTTAAAGAAAACAGATAAACCTGTCCCGCGGTAAAGTAAACTTAAAAAAGCTTATAAACCCTGAAAATAAATGAATTTTTTACCCGCAATTTATCTGCAATTTATCTGCAATAACCATTGACATTAAACATGGCCTGTTTTACAATTTATTAAAGGGCGGTGAATAATGAACAGTAAGTGGGAACCAAATTATAAATTATCCAATGTGATTGTAAATTCGCTGATGAAACTGGCGTCTTTTAGGGATGCCATATCTAAGATTATTCTTGCGCCAAAAATTGAAGCGAAATTAAAACATGAGGCGCGGCTGCGGTCCACTCATTATTCGACAAGAATTGAAGGAAACAGGCTGTCTTTAAAACAGACAAAGGATGTTATAGAGGAAAACAGAAAAAATCTCTATGGAAGAGAACGGGATGTTAAAGAAGTTGAAAATTACTGGAATGCCCTTATTGAAATTGAAAGACTGGCAGAAAATCAGGCAGTTTTTACGGAAGAACTGATAAAAAGCGTTCATGCCCTGGTTGAAAAAGGAAAAAAATCAAAACCCACGCCGTACAGAGCAGAACAAAATGTAATAAAAGAAGCAGGTACCGGTTATATTGTATATCTTCCTCCGGAAGCAAAAGATGTACCTAATCTGATGAAAGAACTTGTTAATTGGGTGAAATGGGCGGAACTTTCGAAAGTTCCCGCGCCGGTAATAGCCGCGCTTGTGCATTATCAGTTTGTAACAATACATCCGTATTATGACGGAAACGGCAGAACAGCAAGGCTGCTGGCAACTTTTGTACTTATGAAAGGAAATTTTGGATTAAACGGGATGTTTTCAATGGAAGAATATCACGCAAAAGATATAGAGTCATATTATAAAGAATTATCAACAGCCAGGCATCCAAACTATTATGAAGGACGGGAAACTGCGGATTTAACAAAATGGGTTGAATATTTTGTTAAATTACTGCTTGAAGTTTTTATTGAACTGAAAGAAACGGCAGAAACTTATTCTCCCGGCATAAATAAAAAAAGTATGGACAGTTATAAAAAACTGGACAGAAGGGCGAAAGAAATATACCCTCTTTTTGAATCTTCGGACATGATAACAAGTAATGACATTGCTAAAGTTTTGAAAATCAAGCCCCGAATGGCGGCTTATCTGGCTAAAGACTGGGTTTCAAAAGGTTTTTTAGAAGCGGTTGGCGAGTCTAATAAAAAAAGAGCATATAAACTGGGCAAGGATTATAGGTAAAGATTTACTTTTAAAACAAAGGAGGGTGTTATGAAGCAGATAATTAAAGAGTACCGTTACAGGTCGGGGTATTTGATGATGTCTTTAATAACCCTTATGTTTGGGGCGGGGGCTTTTGTGCTGTACCACCTTGCAACAACCAACGACAGGGGGCTTATAATCAACGGGTTTATTAAACTGAACGAAAGCCAGGCGGATATTTTTTATTATGTGCTGACAGGGTTTTCGGTTGTGTTTGCCATTGCGGGGATTGTGATTCCGCTTCTGGAAATGTCTTCAAAAGTCCCAAGAGTGCTTACTGTGTATGATGACGGGATATCTTTTCCGCTGCGTAAAGAGATGTGCGAGTTTAAATGGCACGAAATTACCAACATGACAGAAACAAACGTGCAGGGGACGATTATTATAGAGTTGACCCCGGTTGTCGGAAAGAAGTATTCCATAAATAACCGGATGTTCAAATCTAAAAAAGAATTTGAAGAAGTATACAGTATCCTTAAAGAAAAAATAAAGATTCAGGGGTAAGGTGAAATTAAGTTGTTGTAATAGAAGAAAGTCAAACGGTTACATTTTGTCACCGTTTGAAAATGAAGATTGCCCTCGGTTTCCAACGGACAGCGCAGGAGCGCTGTCCCTACAAAAACTTTTGCTTTCGTATGGGACGTGCTATGGCGCGTCCCGTAAAATAGTTTATTAGAATATCTGATTTCAAAAGGAGATTATTATGAAAAAGTTTCTTGCGCCGCAGCCTATACTGTTTCCATCACCTGTCCTTATAATAGGCACTTACGGGGAGAATGACGCTCCCAACATCATGAACGCGGCGTGGGGCGGTATAGCGGCAAGCAAACCTCCATGCGTAAGCATAAGCGTACAGCCGCCAAGGCTTACCCATGACAATATCGTGAAAAATAAGGCTTTTACCGTAAATATCCCTTCTGAAAAATATGTCAAACAGGCAGACTATGCCGGGCTGGTTTCCGGCAGGGAATTTAATAAATTTGAAGAGGCAAAATTAACCCCTGAAAAAAGCGCGCTTGTAAACGCGCCTTATATAAAAGAATTTCCTTATTGCCTTGAATGCAAACTTGTAAATACCGTTAATGTGGGCTCACACACCATGTTTATCGGTGAAATTGTGGGGATAGTGGCAGATGGTAATGTGCTTGGCAAAAACAACCTTCCTGATATAAAAAAAGTGAAGCCCATAATGTTCGGCTCCTTCGGCAGCAGGGCTTATTACGGTGTGGGTAATAAAATAGGCGACGCGTTTTCTGTGGGGAACAAGATTAAAAAGACAAAATGACGTTGTTTTATGGTTTGCCGTGACTTCAGGGCGTTCTTTTCCGGTTTATGGGATATGGGATAAATGGTTATGGGATAGATATGTACCATTCTTGACTTTGTAACATAATGTGTTACAATTGTAACATAAAGTGTTACAAAGGAGATTATATGGTATTCAATGAATCGGTCTTAAAGGTTATATCCACAGGAATAAAAGCGCGTGTGGCGGAATTTTTTCTTTCAAATCCGCCTAAAATGAGCGAAAGGGAGATTGCCCGGCAGCTGAAAACATCACACATGAGCGTTAATAGGGCGATAAACGAACTGTTCGGTGTTAATTTTCTTAAAGTAGTCAGGGCTGGAAACGTAAATTTGTGGGAATTGAACACGGACAGTTACGCGTATGACATTATATCGTCTGTAATGAATAAAATGCCCGGGGCGGCAGACCCGCTTAAAGAACTGAAAAAGACCATAAAAGACGGGTTAAAAAGCAGTAAAATTATAATAGCTGTTTTATATGGTTCTGTTGCTTCAGGTGTGGAAAAGCCGGACAGCGACATTGACCTGTTTATAGTGGTGCCGGATGAAGCGTCGGTGAAAGAAATTGAACCCGCGTTAATAAAACTTGAAAAAAACTGCCTTAAGCTTTACGGCAACCCTTTGTCGCCTTATATTTTGACGCAAAAAGAGTTTAAGGCGAAAAAAGAGCTTCCGGTTGTAAAAAACGCCATGAAAGGGATACAGATAATTTAGCAGTAAACAAACATATCCCCTCCCCCCGCCCAATTCAGAATTGACATACCCGCTATTCAGTTGATATAATAAAGAACAGGTTTAAAAATGGTTTTCGACAGGTAAAACAATAACCCGGAGGTATGACGTGGTTAAGAAAATTACAACCCTGATTTTAGTATTAATAGGAATGGCAATAGGCGGTTTTATAAGCCTTGTTATGTTTGACAGGGTATTTACCCAATCCCTTACGAACCTTAAAAGTTATTCAATTGAGGACTGGGGCAGAATGGAATATTACGTAAGCAAGATTGTGGACAGGACAATTAAGTACAGGGAAATGATGGATAAGGATAAAATGAAATACGACCCCAAACCTTTTGACGAAGCGGTAGGCGCCAGAAGCATTATACTTGGCGGCGATACTTTAAAGGATAAAGCGGCGCATATAAACAGGCTTGAAGAGTCAATAAACACCATAATCGCGGAGTATAACAAGAAAATGGAATTAAGGCGCGAAAGGTTTTATTACCTTGAATGGGGCCTTGTTACAAAAGAGTTTATACACGAATATAAGATAAAGCGCAATCATTACAGGGACACGGTAAGCGAGTACAATTTCCGTATAAAAACCATGCCCTTTGTTCTTCTGGCAAAACCGAAAGGTTTTACCGAATTACCACAGATTGAAGAGAGTAAGTTAACGGCAGTGCAGCTGGCCACGGAGGAATATTCAGACGATTCTTCCGAGGAAAGTCCGGACTCCATGGAGCACGGTTCCCACTAGAACAGCGGGGTATGGCACGCGAAAGCGCGGCATAAAGGACAGTGCCACAGAAAACAGACCGCCTCGTAAGCAATTGCGGGGTAAGGGTGAAAAGGCGGGGTAAGAGCCCACCGCGTGAAGCGTAAGCAACACGGCACGGAAAACCCAACCGGGAGCAAGGTCAAATAGGGGGCAGATCTCTTTGCGCAAGCAAAGGGGCAGGGATGCTTCATCTCTTAAGCTCCGGGTAGACCGCTAAGATTAATGGCTGGCACCCCGGCAACGGGGACACAGAATCCGGCTTACACTGCCGTTTTAAATAAAAATCCACGGGTGTGTGCCCGTGGATTTTTTACATTAAATGATAAAAGGAAAAAAGATGTACAACTATACAGATTCGCACCTGCACACGTCATTTTCCTGGGACGCTTCCCAGACCATAGATGAAGTACTTGAAAAAGCCAAAGCCGAAAACGTCGGCTATATTACAATTACAGAACACCTTGATTTTCACCCGCTTCATAAACAGAATCATACAAAGTTTAATTACACCGGTTATACCAAAGCAATAGAAGACGCGCGCGGAGGATTTTCAAATCTTATGAAAGGTTTTGAAGCCGGCGAGCCGCACATTTTTCATGATGAATATGAAAAGTACATAGAAAATAAGGATATAGATTTTATAATGGGGTCGCTGCATCATGTGGGCGAATTTACCCCTGTGTATGAAGAGTATTTTAAGCAGTATTCTGATATTAAAGACGCGTACAAAGCGTATTTTGAAGAGGTGTACAAACTTGCCTCTTACGGAAAGTTTGATGTTTTAGGCCACTTAAACCTTGTGCACAGGCGCGGCGTGCAGTATCTGCCCGAATATAACTATGAGATGTTTAAAAAGGAAATTGATGACATTTTAAAAGCGCTTATATCCAAAGGCGTAGGAATAGAGGTTAATACATCCGGTTTCCGGTATCACGGCGGCGACATGCTTCCGGGGGCGGATGTGATAAAAGCATACATGAAACTTGGCGGAAAAATAATCACAGTGGGTTCTGACGCGCACTATGTTAAGGACACTTTTTACGGATTAAAGCGCGCGTATGAAATTTTTGAAGAAATAGGGGTAAAAGAAGTTGCCGTGTTTAAAAACAGGAAACCCGTAATGGTTAAGATAAAATGAAAATATATAAAAGTAATATCAATAAAGTTAAACCTTTTGTAACCAAAGACAGCTCCATAATCCGCGTTATAACAGATACCACCAACGCGCCGGTGAAAAATGTCACTCTGGCAGAAGCATCGCTAAAGCCCGGGCTTTCCACAATAGGCCATAAACACATAAAAACAGAGGAAATATATTACTTTACCGCGGGCAGCGGAATCATGACAATTGCCGATAAGACGTTTAAAGTTGAAAAAGGCGACAGCGTGCTTATTCCGCCGGGCACTTATCATAAAGTAAAAAACACCGGCAGGGGTGCTTTAAAAATAATCTGCGCGTGCGCGCCGCCTTACTCCCACGATGACACAATAAACAGCGGGTATAATTTTAAACTTATGATATTTGATTTTGACGGCACGCTTGTGGAAAGCGCGCCGGGGATACTTGCCACCGCCAATGCCATGGCAGAACATTACGGGATGAAAAAATTCACCATGGAGCAGGTGCACTCTGCGGTAGGGACAGGGCTTGATGATTTTATAGAGGATTTGTTTCCTGACGTTCTAAAAAAAGTTTCAATGGATAAGATGATAAAACAATACAGGAATTTATATAATCTGAATTATAAGAAGGGCCTTATTATGTTTAAAGGTGTAAGGGAGACATTAAAAGAATTAAAAGCAAAGGGAGTTAAACTGGCCATAGTTTCCAATAAACTGTCGCATTATATAAAAGGAATAAATGAAGAACTGTGTATAGACAGTTATTTTGACATAATACTGGGCAGTGAATCCGTACGTAAAAGAAAGCCCCATCCTTACCCGCTTAACCTTCTGATGAAAAAGTTTAAAATTGATAAAAGTGAAACCCTTATGATAGGCGACAGCCAGTTTGATATTGAAGCCGGAAAACGGGCGGGCTGTTTTACTTTTTTTCTGACTTACGGCTACGCCGATAACAGCCTTGTGGATAAAATGAAGCCGGATTTTAAGTCAAAAAATTTCATGGATATAATAAAACTGCTTTAGCGGTATAAAAATGATTCGGGAGCGGATTAATGCTGATTGTTAACAGTGTAATACCGATATTTATCATCATAGCAATCGGGTTCGCGTTAAAACAGAAAAAAGTGCTTGAACCCTGCACGGAAACCTTTCTTAATAACCTTGCGTATTACCTGATACTGCCGGTAATGATATTTGATTCCATTTATAAAGTCCCGTTTAAGGAAATTTTTGAAATTAAGGTTATACTTGGGCTTTATACGGTATCTGTGCTTGTGTTTATTCTGTGCGTACTTATAGCAATGAAACTTCCAAAAGAAAAAAAAGGCGCGTTTGTAAACGGGGCGTTAAGGTCCAATATTGCCTATATCGGTTTTCCCATAGCTTACAGCCTGTACGGCACGCACGGGCTTGCGCGCTTAAGCGTGGTGACCGGTTTTGTGGCGCCTGTTTTAATAGGGCTTGCGATAACGTATCTTAATATTGTTCATAAAAACTCTTCAAAAAAACAGGGGATGATTGAAGTGTTGGTCAAAGACCCGCTTATCTTAACCTGTATCGGCGCTCTTTTAGTTTCTTATTTTGGCATTAAAATACCCGTGGTTTTCTCCAATACCATCAGCATGCTTGCCATGATGGGTTCGCCTTTAATGCTTTTGGCTGTAGGGGCGGGGCTTAACATATCCATTATTAAAAGGGACAGGGTGCTTCTTGGGCTGGCATCGTTCATAAAACTTTTATTGTTCCCTGCTTTAAGCTTTTTTATCTTCACATATCTGCTGAAAATTACGGATAAAGAAACGCTTGGCGTGGCTGTTTTAACATTTTCCTTTCCGACAGCCCTTTCAAGCTATATACTTGTTAAAAAATACGGCAGCGACCACGAATTCAGCGCTGCCGCCATAACGGTCACTACAGCACTGTCCCTGTTCACAATTTCCATGTGGATTTACATAGTCTCCGCTATTCAATAAATGTCTGCTTTTTACAGCATTCCATGTGTGAAATGCCCACAAAACCAATAAAACCCTTTAAAATAAAGGCAATAATGCGCTTTAAGTTTTGTTTAAACGTTGTGGATAAAAATACACGGTATTTCCGCAGGTTTCACGTTACACAGAAAGTTACCCACAGAATTAACATTATTAACACTCATGATATACAAAATTTATTAAAAATTAACAATTTGAAATTTTGAATAAAACATGTTATAGTTATCGCGTTTAATAGAACTTATACTAAAATTAAAGGAGTAACTTATGCTATCCAGATTTTTCCCGAAAGAATTTAACTTTTTTGAATTTTTTGACAAGCAGGCGGTTAATCTGGTTGATGCCGCGGCCTGTTTCCGTGAAATAGTGGCACAGCCTGAAGTAAGCGAAGAATCACAGACAAAGATGAAAGAAATTGAAAGAAACGGCGATAAAATGGCTTATGCGATTATGGACCATCTTAACAAGACTTTTATCACCCCTTTTGACCGTGAAGACATACATCAGCTTGCAAAAGAGATGGACGAAGTAAATGACATTATGAATACCGTGGTTGCAAGGATGAGGCTGTATAAATTAAAAGGTCCGGATAAAAATATGGTTCAGTTCGCGGAACTTATAACCCAGGCTGTTAATGTAATTTCAGGTGCGGTTGCGGGATTAAGGGATATGAAGAATATGAATAATATATTAAAAGCCTGTGTTGAAGTGGGAAACCTTGAATCGCTTGGCGACAGGTTAAGGGATTCGGCGCTTATGGAACTTTTTGAAAACGAAAAAGACCCTATTCAGGTTATTAAATGGAAAGAAATCTATCAGATAGCCGAAACATCACTGGATATCTGCAAGCATGTGGCTCATAACATAGAGTCTATACTTGTAAAACAGGCATAGAAGCAAAAATATGACCACGACAATAATACTGCTTATTCTGCTTGCTTTACTTTTTGATTTTTTAAACGGTTTTCATGATTCCGCGAATTCAATAGCCACCATTGTTTCAACGCGCGTTTTATCCCCTAAATACGCGGTAATCTGGGCCGCTTCTTTTAATTTTATTGCTTTCTTCTTTTTTGGCCACCTTGTCGCAAAAACCATGGGCAAAGGCATAATTGACGTAAACATAATAAACCAGCAGGTAATTTTTGGGACGTTAATGGGAGCCTGCGTATGGAATATTATCACATGGTATTTTGGGCTTCCCACAAGTTCTTCGCACGCTTTAATAGGCGGGCTTATAGGCGCCGCTATGGTTAAGGTAGGCCCTTCGGCGCTGATTTACAGCGGTATTTTTAAGACCGCCATTTTTATTGTCATATCTCCTCTTGCCGGTTTTATTCTTGGCAGGCTGATAGGGCAGCTTGTATATCAGCTGGTAAGAAGTTCCACACCTGTTAAGGTTGACCATTTATTCCGTAAAGGGCAGCTTTTATCAGCCGCGCTTTACAGTATGGGGCACGGCGGAAATGACGCGCAGAAAACAATGGGTATTATTACCGGGCTGCTATTCAGCGCCGGTGTGATAGAAGTTTTTGAAATACCAATGTGGGTGGCGCTGTCTTGCTATGTTGCTATCGCGCTTGGCACAATGTTTGGCGGATGGAGAATTGTAAAAACAATGGGTCAGAAAGTGGCAAAGTTAAAACCAATAGACGGCTTCTGCGCGGAAACCGGGGGCGCCATAAGTTTATACATTGCAACTGCCATGGGTATACCTGTTTCCACCACGCACACTATCACAGGCTCCATAATGGGAGTAGGCTCCATAAAAAGGCTTTCTGCCGTAAAATGGGGCGTTGCGGGCGGAATTATATGGGCGTGGATTATCACGATTCCTGCTGCCGCTTTAATCTCCGCTATATCTTATTTTCTGGTGACAATACCTTTTAAATAGCACTGTTTAACCGCAATTTTCTGTTTTAAAAAACGGCGCTTATTTTTTCATAATGTGATACGTTTATTTTTAATTCAAAAATTTAAAGCCTATTATATCTATTTTTATGAAATTGACTATTACCCGTAAATGTGATATTTTATCTTGAAAAGGAGGAAAACACCATGATCCGCAAAGTTATGAATAATTCATCCAAAATCCTTAAAGAGGCTCTTACATTTGACGATGTTCTGCTTGTACCAAGGCGTTCTGCCGTACTTCCAAAAGAGGCGGAGACAAAGACCAGGTTCAGCAGAAACATTCATATAAATATACCCCTTGTGTCGGCTGCCATGGATTCTGTAACCGAATCCAGGATGGCAATTGCAATGGCGCAGGTGGGCGGTATAGGAGTCATACATAAAAATCTTACAATTGAAGAGCAGGTAAGGGAAGTTGACAAAGTCAAACGATCTGAAAGCGGAATGATACTTGATCCCGTAACCCTGCCGCCGGACGCCACCGTAATGCAAGCCGGGGAGATGATGAACAAATACCACATTTCCGGCTTTCCTATTATAGAAGGCAGGAAGCTTGTGGGCATCCTAACCAACAGGGATCTGCGTTTTGTAAAGAACAAAAAACAGCTTGTCAAAGAAATTATGACGCCGGCGGATAAACTTATAACCACAAAAACCGGCACCACTCTTGAACAGGCAAAACAGATTCTTCACGACAACAGGATAGAAAAACTTCCCGTGGTGAATAAAAATTTTGAATTAAAAGGGCTTATTACCATAAAAGATATTGAAAAAAAATTAATGTACCCAAACGCCACTGTTGACAAGTTTGGCAGGCTGCGCGTGGCAGCGGCAATTGGGCCAAGTAATGACATGATGGAACGCGCGGAAGCGCTTATAAAAGCCGGTGTTGACGCGCTTGTGGTGGATACGGCGCACGGCCATTCTGAAGGCGTTTTAAAAGCGGTCAAAGAAGTTAAAAAAAGATTCCCGTCAGTGGATATACTTGGCGGAAATATAGCAACAGAAGACGCGGCGCGTGACCTTATAGCGGCGGGTGCTGACGGCATAAAAGTAGGGATGGGGCCCGGCTCTATCTGTACCACAAGAATAATTTCCGGCATGGGAGTACCGCAGGTGACGGCTATTATGGACTGCGTTAAAGCTGCTTCAAAAAAAGGTATTCCGGTAATTGCTGACGGCGGTATCAAATACTCCGGCGATATAGTAAAGGCGATAGCGGCAGGCGCGGATTCTGTTATGATAGGCGGGCTTTTCGCGGGAACTGAAGAAAGCCCGGGAGAAACCGTGTTATTGGAAGGCAGAAGTTTTAAAGTACACAGGGGAATGGGTTCGCTTGCGGCAATGAAAAAACGCGGCGGCAGGGAAAGATATTTTCAGTGGGATGAGGAAGAAGATAAACTTGTACCCGAAGGAATTGAAGGCCGCGTGCCTTTTAGGGGCGGGCTGTCGTCCACCGTTCATCAGATGATAGGCGGATTAAGAAGCGGCATGGGATACTGCGGGACAAAGACAATAAAAGAACTGCAGAGGGACACAAGGTTTGTAAAAATTTCCAACGCGGGGCTTAAAGAATCGCACGCGCACGATATTGCAATAACAAACGAAGCGCCCAATTACAGGGTTAACGGATAAAAAATAAAGCAGCCTGGCTGCCGGTAAAAAATAAAGACTACGGGAAATTCACATGAAAAATGACATGATACTGGTTCTTGATTTTGGTTCGCAGTACACACAGCTAATTGCAAGAAGGGTAAGGGAGTTAAATATCTATTCCGAAGTGCACCCTTTTTCAATGAAACTTGGGGATATTAAGGCTTTAAACCCCAAAGGTATAATACTTTCCGGCAGCCCTTCTTCTGTTTATGAAAAAGACGCGCCGGTTCCGGATAAGGGAATATTTGAACTTGGAATACCCGTGCTGGGCATATGCTACGGTATGCAGGTAATATCGCATTTCTTCGGCGGAAAAGTGGCGGGGTCAAAACACAGGGAGTACGGTTTCGCGGAACTTCACGTTAAAAAAAGCCCGCTTCTTGCGGGGCTTAAGAAAAAAGAACAGGTATGGATGAGCCACGGCGATAAAATGACGGCTATGCCAAAAAACTTTGAAGTGGCGGCTTATACGACAGGGTCAAAATACGCCGTTATCAGCCACAAAAAAGAAAACCTCTTCGCGGTGCAGTTTCACCCCGAAGTGGTGCACACAAAGAACGGAAAAAAAATAATAAGTAATTTCGCGAAGATATGCAAAGCAAAGCGCGACTGGACGGCGGAATCATACATAAAGACCACCATAGCCGAAATAAGAAAAGAAGTGGGCAATAAAAAAGTTGTATGCGGCGTGTCCGGCGGCGTTGATTCCACGGTAGCGGCAATTCTTATTAATAAAGCAATCGGGAAACAGCTTGTGAATGTTTTTGTAAATAACGGGCTGCTGCGCCTTAATGAAGAAAAACGCGTGATGGCAATGTATAAGAAACTTGGATTAAATGTGCGATACGCGGACGCGGAAGCGGGTTTTTTAAAAAGGCTTGCGGGGGTAAGTGAACCGGAAAAAAAGAGAAAAATAATAGGCAATTATTTCATAGAAGTTTTTGAAAAGAATATAAAAAAACTGGGCAAATTTCATTTCCTTGCGCAGGGAACGCTGTATCCGGATTTAATTGAAAGCGTTTCGGTTAAAGGCCCTTCTGTTACCATTAAATCGCACCATAATGTAGGCGGCCTGCCGGAAAAAATGGATATGAAACTTGTGGAACCGCTTAAATTCCTGTTTAAGGATGAGGTAAGGGAAATAGGAAGAAAGCTTGGAATACCGGAAGAAGTGCTGATGAGGCAGCCATTCCCCGGCCCGGGCCTTGCGGTAAGGATACTTGGCGATATTACAAAAGAAAAACTTGAGGTTTTAAAGAGGGCGGATGATATAATTGTAGAAGAGATAAAAAAGGCCGGCCTTTATTTTACAATCTGGCAGACTTTTGGAGTCCTGCTTCCGGTGAAAACCGTAGGCGTAATGGGCGATAAAAGGACGTATGAAAATGTTTTAGCCGTAAGGGCTGTTCATTCAAGGGACGGCATGACGGCGGAATGGGTAAAACTGCCGTATGAACTTTTAAGCACCATAAGTTCAAGAGTAATAAATGAAGTAAAGGGAATAAACAGGGTGGTGTATGATATTTCAAATAAACCCCCCGCGACGATAGAGTGGGAGTAGTAATAGAGGGACGGATGCACAGAGGGACAGAGGGACGGAAGGAAATAGAAAGACAGCGGTTTAAGCTATAAGCAGATAAGCATAAGCGACAGAGTACGGCTGAAAAAGCCGGTTTTGCTGAACATCCGTACATCTGTGCATCTGTCCCTCGGTTTCTTATATTTATGGGATATGGGATAACAGGTTATTGGATAAGTTTTATTAAAAACAGTTTAAGGGGAACACAGGGACATGATTTCTTTTGGAAGGCACATCTGCAACGATTTTAACGTTGCGGCAGAGAAGGAATGGATAGTTACAAACAGGCGCGGAAGCTATGCGTCTTCCACTATACTTATGACCAATACCAGAAGGCATCACGGCCTTTTGGTTGCCAAACTTCCCGGTGTTGACAACAGAATGGTAATGTTTCCCAATTGCGATGAAGAACTTGAAGTTGCAGGGCACATCTACCATATTTCCACGCATAAGTATAAAAAGACAGTTTATCCCAAAGGGTATTCCCTGCTTGAAAACTTCAGGCTGAAAGATGATGTTGTTACGTTTCTTTACCTTATTGACAATATAAGGCTTAAAAAAGAAGTTTATCTTATGAAAGACACAAACAGCACTGTTGTCACATATACCGTGCTTACGCCGGACAGCCACGCAAAACTTCACATCCGCCCGCTTATTGCTTTCCGCGAAGCGGAACACCTGATAAGGGAAATGCCTATATTTGACCCGTCGGTAAAACTTGATAACGGGAATAAAAAAACCATAATTCACGCGTATATGAATATGCCGCCCGCTTTTATTTATCTGCCGGACGGCGGCGACGTGGAACTTGAAGGGGTATGGTACAGGGACTTCTTTTACATGAAAGAAGACGTGTCCGGATTTGACGCGGTAGAAGACCTTTATAACGTCGGCAAATTTACGCTGGACCTTGAATATAATAAACCGAAATCAATTGTTTTTTCAACCGAAGATGTCCCTGAAATGAATACCGCGGAACTGAAAAGCAGGTACGCGCAGGAAGTGAAAAAAATACACGAGATATGCGAAGTAACAGGCGCTTGCGTGCGCGAGGATGATTACAGGGCGTCGGTGCAGGAACTTATCTCCGCGGCGGAATCTTTTGTTGTTTTCCGCGAAGACGGCACCCCTTACATGGTGGCGGGGCTTCCGTGGGCAAATTACACGTGGTTCAGGGATACTTTTGCTTCCCTGCCGGGTATTTTTCTTGTGCTGCATAAATTTGAAGAGGCAAAAAAAGTTCTTGAAAGCGCCATGCTGTTTGAAAAAAACGGGCTGCTTCCGCTTAAAATGACAATGGAAAAAAATGACATATCATATATGTCGGTAGACACCACGCTGTGGTTCTTTTACGCGTTAAAAAAATACCTTGATTATACCGGCGACACGGCGCTTGTGGGAGCCCAGACGGACTTTTTTAAAAGGCTGACCTGGATATTGCATAAACATATTAACGGAACTGACTATAATATTCATACAGACACGGACGGGCTTTTGGACGCGGGGTATCCCGGCATGCAGCTTACCTGGATGGATGCCAAAATAAACGGAACGCCCATCACGCCAAGGCAGGGAAAAGCGGTGGAAGTAAACGCCCTGTGGTACAACGCGCTGCGCACAATGCAGGAAATATCCCATAATAACGGCGAAACGGATATGTCCGTGTCCTATAAAGAACTGGCAGATAAGGTATACAAAAGTTTTAATGAAAAATTCTGGTACGCGGACGGCGGCTACCTTTATGACGTGATTGACGGGATAAATAACGACAGCAGCGTCAGGCCTAATCAGGTAATGGCAATAAGCCTTCCTTTTCCCCTTATAGAGGAAATTGCAAAAAAAGAAAAAATAATGAACGCGGTAATTAAAGAACTTTATACGTCTTTTGGAATGCGTACTTTAAGCAGCATGAATGTGATGTTCAAACAGCGCTATGACGGCGACCAGAACGCGCGCGACGCTGCCGCGCATCAGGGAACGGTATGGGGATTTACAGTGGGCCATTTTGTATCGGCATATTTTAAAACATTTGGACGCGGAAAAGAAAGCCTTGAATTTATAGAGACCGTATATGAACCGTTCTTTGAACACCTTAAAAACGCCGGTTTATCAACGGTGTCAGAGATGTTTGACGGCAACTTTCCATACACGGCGCGCGGAAGAATATCGCATGCCTGGGCTGTGGCGGAACTGCTGCGCTCTTACATAGAAGACTACCTTGCAAACGGGACAAATGGCTGACGTACTTTTAATAAATGCCAGCCCGCGGAAAAAAAGCAATTCTGCTAAAGCCGCGGAAATTCTTCTTAAACTCCTTAATATAAAAAATGCCGGTATAGTTGACATTAATTCCCTTAAAATAAAACCATGCACGGCATGCGGTAAATGCTCCAAAACTTTCAGGTGCGTGTATCGCGATGACGCTGACATGCTTATTCTAAAAATTAAAAAAGCAAAGACAGTCATAATTGCATCTCCTGTTTATTTCTGCGGAGTTCCCGCTCCCTTAAAAGCTTTTATAGACAGAAACCAGCCGGAGTGGGAAAGGCACAATAAGAAAAAAACAGCCGTCAAAACAAAGGGCATTATAATCCTTACCGCGGGCAGCGGTAAAAAAAAGTATTTTCTGCCCGCAAAAACAGAGATTGCTTCAATGTTTGCGGTTAACGGAATAAAAACTCCGTTTGTTATGACGTTTGGAAATATGGACAAAACAGGAGCCGCGGAGAAATCACCTTTGTGCGTGAAAAAAATAAAGGCGCTTGCGGGTTTGATAAATGGGCGGGACTGATTCCATAAAAAGTATCAGAGAAAAATTTAAAGGGTACACCATTTATGAAAAAGGGCTTTCAAAAAACACCGCTTCGGCTTACGCGTCTGACATAGAGATATTTCTTAAATATATGGAAGAGAGAAAAGAAATAGAAGTAACAGAAGATTCAATTGTGGATTTTATTTTCTACATGAAGTCGCGTAAATATTCCCCGCTTTCAATAGCGCGCGCGCTGGTCAGCCTGCGGGGGCTTTATAAATATATGATAAAAACAAAAGCCGCGGATACAAACCCTTTTGAAAACCTTGAAACTTTTAAAACGCGTAAAAAAATGCCGGAAGTGCTGTCAAAACAGGACATAGACGCTTTATTGTCATCGCCGGATATGTCAAAGCCGGAAGGAAAAAGGGACAGGGCTATAATGGAACTGTTATATTCATCCGGAGTGCGCGTGTCAGAACTTGTAAACCTGGAACTTACCGATGTTGATATGGATGAACGCGTGATAAGGTGTTTTGGAAAAGGGTCCAAGGAAAGGCTTGTCCCGATAGGGGAATATGTGGTGGACGCTATTAAAAGCTATCTTGAAGTCCGTATGGGGATTGTAAAAAAGTTCTGTCCTAATCTTTTTGTCACAAAACGCGGCGGGAAATTCACCCGCGAGGGCGTCTGGAAGCTTATAAAAAGATACGCAAAAAAAGAAAAGATAGAAAAAGACGTATATCCGCATATTTTCAGGCACAGTTTTGCCACGCACCTTCTGGCAGGCGGCGCTGACCTGCGAAGCGTGCAGGAAATGCTGGGCCATTCCGATATTTCCACAACGCAGCTTTACACGCATATTGACAGAAGCAGGTTAAAAAACATGCATAAGAAGTTCCATCCCCGCGGGTAAAGAAGGCGGCTCAGCAGCTCAGAAGCTCGGCAGCTTGGAAAGTTGGTTTAGATCTGGTAGCCGCGTCCTTTTAGGGCGCGTGTTTTTGATTTGGTTTTATGTTCTGGTAGACGCGGGTCTTTAGCCCGCGGCAGTTGATTTGGTATTTGTTTTTACTTCCGTCCCTCTGTCCCTTCGTGCATCAGTCCCTCGGTTTTACAGGGCTTGGGTATATTTTTTCAGTACGCGCCGCAAATTGGTATTCTTGCATCCAAACAAACTTTAAATCCACAGGCAGGTTAACGTCATTGGCAGCCGGGAATTCGTGGCACTTACGAATCTGCCGGCGTGGCATTAAAATGTTTCTGCTGCATACATACTATGCTTACGCGGCACGCACTGAAAAAACACACCCAACCCCTGTTTTGAAACCCGCAGCAACATGTACGGTTTTTGTTTTGATTTCTTGTTTTAATGCCTTGGTAGGCCCGCCCTTTTAGGGCGCGGCAGTTGATTTGGTATCTGGTTTTACTTCCGTCCCTCCGATCCTCCGTGCATCCGTCCCTCAGTGTGTCAAATTTATGTTATAATATTTTAGTTTTAAAAAATAACAGGGGTTAATATATGAAAAATAAAAATTTTTATGTTTCTGTAATCATTCTTACTGCCGCGGTGCTTGGAATTGTATGGCTTGGTAATACTGCCATTAAAGCCGCGAATGAAAAGAAAAGATGGGTAAAGTTTACCGCTGTAACTGAACAGGTTATAGACGGGGATACCATAAAGATAAAAGAACGCGATAATCTTGTAAGGCTTCTGGGTATTGACACCCCGGAACTTCATCACCCTGACCTGCCCGTGCAGAAATTCGGAAAAGAAGCAAAAGCGTATGTTAAAAATCTTATACAGGGGAAAGAAGTAATAATAGAATATGACACCCTTAATATGAATGATAAATATGGAAGGCTTCTGGCATACGTTTATACAAAAGAAGGTGTGCTGGTAAACGCGGAGCTGGTTAAAAGCGGATACGCTTATGTTTACGCCAAATCCGAATGCTCCAGGACCAAAGAATTCCTTATGCTTGAAAACATTGCCAGGCAGTTTAAAAAAGGCGTGTGGGAACAGGGAGCCGGTGGGAGGGAAATGAGATGAACAATGGGGATTTTTATAAAAAAACAGGGTTTGTAACCCTTGCGGTTCTGCTTATAATTATTGCGGTGAAATTTTTAATAATTGATGAGATAAAAAAGGTATCAAAAATAAGCCCGGCTTCCTCTGAAATTTCAGCCGCGCTCCCGGCAAGTACCCGTTCCGTTTCGGATTTTGAAACAAAAGAGATGGTAAAGATAAAGCCGCAGGATGCCGCTTCATATTTAGGCAGGTATGTGGTGACAGAAGGTGTTATTGTCGGGTCGTATAACAGCGGTAAGGTATGTTTTTTAAATTTTGATAAAAATTATAAACAGGGGCTTTCTCTGGTGATATTTGCCTCTGATTTTGTTAAGTTCCCTGAAACTCCGGAAAAATACTTTCTTAATAAAAAAGTAAGGGTTGAAGGAAGGGTCAAGGATTATAAAGGTAAAGTGGAGATAATAGTAAAATCAATGGACCAGGTTAAAATATTATAAGGGCGCGTAAGGATTTTATGCAATAAATATCAATTCTTAACCGATTCTTAACACGGTTTTTGTAAGATTAAAAAAAAAGAGGTGATAATAAATGGAAGAATTGATAGCAATAGTGGACGATGAAGAAGATATTGCCGAACTTGTCGCGATAAACCTGCAAAAAGAGGGTTTTAAGACAAAAGAATACGGCGACGGAAAGTCGTTTTTAAAATCTCTTGTTAAAGTAAAACCCGCGCTTGTAATACTTGACCTTATGATGCCTGAAATTGACGGTTTAACAGTGTGTAAAACCATGAAAAAAGACAATAATACATCTGATATTCCTATTATAATGCTTACCGCCAAGTCTTCCGAAACAGACAAGGTGCTGGGGCTGGAACTTGGAGCCGATGATTATGTCACAAAGCCCTTTTCCCCGCGCGAACTTACCGCAAGGGTCAAAGCAGTCTTAAGAAGGCCGGCCCGCGGTGAAGAAGAAAAGAAAATAAAAGCGGGAATGATAGAAATAGATACGGAAAGGCATAAGGTTTCCACGGGAGGAAAAACTGTTAATCTTACCGCGACGGAATTTAATATTTTAAAGATATTAGTTTCCAAAAGGGGCAGGGTATTTTCAAGGGAACAGATTTTAGACGGGCTTTGGGGCGATGAAAAAACAGTAGTGGACAGGACCATAGATGTACATATAAAACATTTAAGGGAAAAACTTGGCGCCGCGGGCAAAATGATAACAAATATCCGCGGGGTCGGTTATAAAATGGAAGAATGAAAAGTTCCCTTTTTAAAAAAATATTTACATGGTTTGTGCTTGTAATTGTATTTTTTTCCTTTCTGGTAATATTCTTTTCTTTCAGGACAATCAGAAATAATTATATTTCCTCTCTGACCGAAAGGCTTGAAATAATGGGCGGCTTAATGATGCCCAGGGTGGATTCGTTTGTTAAACAAAAAAACTATGAAGGGCTTGAAAAATATCTTATACAGACTGAAATAGAAACAGGAACCCGCGTGACTGTTATTGACAAATCCGGTGTTGTCCTTGGCGATTCGGAAAAAGACCCTCATTTAATGGATAATCATATCAGCAGGCCTGAAATATCCGCGGCTTTAAAAGGGCAGGGGAACAAGGATTTTGGATACTCGGTAAGGTACAGCAGCACAACCAAAGAAAAAATGCTTTATCTTGCAATGCCTTTTACCGATGAAGCGGGAAACACAGTTTGGGTGATACGTTTAAGCATGTTTTTACACAGGGTGAATGACCTTATATGGGATTTAACCGGAAAAATAATAAATATTACCGTTCTTATTATCATTCTGTCGCTTGTTGTTATGTTTTTAGCCGCAAGAAAGATTTCAGATCCGGTGAGAAAACTTGGGGATGCCGCAAAAAAAATGTCAGCGGGTGATTTTAACGTATCGGTTGATGTGGTCAGCGGCGATGAAATACAGCTTATGGCTGACGGCTTTAATGATATGGCGCGCAGGATAAAACGCCAGTTTGAGGAGATTTCTTCGCAGAAAGAAAAACTTGACGCTATTATCTCTTCCATGAATGAACCTCTTATCGTGGTTGATGACAAAGGGCTTATACTTATTGCAAATAAAAGTTTCATGGAAATATGCGTTCATTCCCCCTTAAAAGAAAAAGCGGATGGAAGGTATTATTGGGAAGCAATGCTTCCTCAAAGGTTCAATGAGATGATGGAAAAGTCAAAAACGCACTCGTCGGGTTATTCGGAACACATGGAAATTAACTCAAGGGCTTATATAATAAATGTAAGTTTTTTAGAGAAGGCATCCGTAAGAACGGTTGTTTTTCATGATGTTACCGGTATTAAGGAATTTGAAGAAATGAAAAAAGACCTTGTGGCAAATGTTTCACATGAGCTGAAGACCCCGTTAACCGCGATAAAAGGTTTTACAGAGACAATGGAAGCGGAAACAGAAGATGAAGACGGCAGAAGATATCTGGGCATCATAAAAAGGCACACAGAAAGGCTTATAAATATTGTTGAAGACCTGCTGACCCTTTCAAACCTTGAATCTGAAGCCGGCGCGCTGAATTTTGAGGACACCGACCTTAATGAACTTGTAAGCGGCACAGTAAGAATGTTTGATAAAAAGATGCTTTCTAAAAACCTTGAAATGCGCGTTTATGTCAGCGAAAATCTGCCTGTAATAAAGACGGAAAAATTCAGGATAGAACAGGCGCTTATTAATCTTATTGATAATGCCGTTAAATACACGGAAAAAGGAAATGTGACAGTCAGTGTCAGTCAAAATGAAGGCGGCATTGCCATAGAAGTATCTGATACCGGAAGCGGAATTCCGGCAGAAAGTATACCCAGATTGTTTGAAAGATTTTATACAGTGGACCGGTCGCGTTCGCGTAAGCTTGGAGGCACAGGTCTTGGCCTTTCAATTGTAAAACATATTGTAATGCTTCACGGAGGCGAGATTAAAGTTGAAAGCACCGCGGGAAAAGGTTCAAAATTTACAATTCAACTTCAAAAAACACCGTCATAAATTCCGTTTACCCGCAATAACCAGCCTTAAACCCCTTAACCATAAATTAATTCAGCGGCAATTTTACCTTAACAGGTTTTGTCTATATTTGTATTAAACCTGATTAAGGAGAGTTGTGTTGGATAAAGAAAAAATTATTAATGAAAATTCCGGGCTTGTAAAAAGCATTGCTTCCAAATACTGCCATTATGGCGTGGGTTTTGATGACCTGTATCAGGAAGGGGTAATGGGAATAATGGAGGCGGCAAAGCGTTTTGACGAGACAAAAGGCGCGAAGTTTTCCACCTATGCCACTTATTTTGTAAAGGGAAGCATCCTTGATTATTTAAAAAAAGAAAAAAGCATAAATATTATTGATATGGATATTTATGAAAATGAAAATATTGAATTTTACCGCGTTGAAAGCGAATCCCCGCAGGAAAAAGAAGAAGAGTATATAAAAACCGCTTTTGTAATTCCGGATGATTTTCCTGAAGCTGAAAAGGCAGTCCTTGAATTATCGCTTGTTGAAGGAAAGCCTTTTAAAGAAATAGCGCGGGTTCTTGGCATATCAAGAGAAAGGGTAAGGCAGTTAAAACAGAAAGGATTAAGGCGCCTGAAGATTAACAAGAAATTAACACAAGATTTAAAGGGAATTAATCACAATAATGAATAATAAGTTTGAAAATAAATTCCGCAAAGGAAAGAATAAAAAATAAGGTAAAGACGGAGGTGCTTACAACAGAAAAAAGGAAACACGGAAATAAAAGAAACAGAAGTAAAAAATCTAAAAGGAGAAATTAAATGAAAAAAGTTTTTGGTTTACTGATGGCAGCTGTAATGGTTATGTCAATGGCAGGGAATGTAATGGCGGACACAAAGATATACGGATACAACTGGTTCAGGTATACTCTTGGTTATGACAACGTAAAAGAAAAGACAAGCGCGTTTGAAGTAAAAAGGACGTACATAAGGGTAAAGACAAAAGGCGACGGATATGAAGGCGCGCTGACACTTGACTACGAAAATACAGCGGAGCAGAACAACATTAACTTTGGCACATGGGTTAAATACGCTTATGTGGATTTAAAGAGCCTTCCTTTATTAAAGGACGCGGGAATTGCATTAAGAGCCGGACTTCAGCCTGTGCCTTTTGGAACGATAGACACATGGGAATACCCGCTTATTGAGAAAGCGCTTGAAGACAAATATAAACTTGCAGACAGCGCGGATTATGGAGTGACTTTAAGGGGATACCTTCCTGCAGAGCTTGGTAACTTTGAAGCGGGTATTGTTAGCGGCAACGGCTATAAAAAAGCGGAAACAAACCTTGCTAAGTCTGTGATTGCCAGTGTTAATATAGTTCCGTTAGCGGGTTTATATGTAAGAGGTTCATATCTTGGGCATCAGATAGGCGAAGATCAGCAGGTTAACGGCCAGCCTTCAAGCCTTGCAAAGTATGCTGACAGGAAAGCGGTTGTTCTGGGTTTTGGAAGCGGACCAATATCGGGTTTTGTGGAAGCCCTTGAATCAAAGAATCAGAAATCATCCGGAAAAAGCGGAATAGGCCAGTTTTTAAGCGCGTATCTTGGAATGGAAATTGTTGACGGGGTAAGCGCGCATGCGATGTACATGACATCAAACCCTGATACATTAAAGGTAAGGGACGAAAAAAATGTATACGCGATAGGCGTAAACTATGATGTTACAGAAAAAGTCCTTCTTCAGCTTAACTATCAGATGGAACAGGATAAGGTCGGCGGAGCGTCAAGCCCTGTAACAACAAATCTTTGGATGGCACAGACGAAGTGGAGCTGGTAATATAAGTTTAAAGTGAGTTTAAAGAAATAACAATAAAAAGGAGAAAAAAATGAAAAAATTATTAAAGATTGCAGTGGTAATATCAGCAATGACAGTGCTTGCGGCTTCCGCGTTCGCGTGGAACTGGCCCTGGGCGGCAAAGTCAGAAAATAAGATTTCTCTTACGGGTTCCACGACAGTCCTTCCTATAGCGCAGAAAGCGGCGGAAGAATTTATGAAGGCGAACCCTTCCGTTGAAGTATCGGTTAAAGGCGGCGGTTCGGGAGTTGGAATAGCTGCTATTCTTGACGGTTCAGCCGATATCGGAAACGCTTCAAGGGCAATTAAGACAAAAGAGGTAATTAACGCTAAATCCAAAGGCGTTAATGCAGTGGGAACTGTTGTTGCTAAAGACGGAATAGCCCTTGTTGTTCACAAATCAAACCCTATCAATGCCATTTCACTTGATCAGCTCCGCGATATTTTCAGCGGAAAAATCAATAAATGGAGCCAGGTAGGCGGAAATAATTCAACTATAGTTGCAATTTCAAGGGATACAACTTCAGGAACTTATGAAGTGTTCGGAGAGCTTGTGTTAAGGGGCGCGAAACTTCGCGATGACGCGATAATGACAGTTTCCAACAGGGAAGTTGCCGAGAATGTAAAGAATACAGAGGGCGGAATTGGTTATGTAGGGCTTGCTTTTCTTTCAGATGACTTAAAAGTACTGAAAGTTGAAGGCGTAATGGCTACGGAAGCCAATGTAATAAATGGAACGTACAAAGTTGCAAGGCCGCTTTTTATGTATACTAACGGTGAACCGGAAGGGCTTACAAAAAAGTTTATTGATTTTGTAATGAGCGCGGACGGGCAGCAGATTGTTAAAGAAGTGGGTTATGTTCCTGTAAGATAAGACATTTCAGTAATTAAAGCCGCGGCTTGTGCTTAAAAGCACGGCCGCGGTTTTTTTTTAAGCGGCTATAAGGAATAAGGATGTGGGGACACGGGGATGAGAAGGATAAAAGTCAGTGATATAATGTCTAAATCCGTGCTGACAGCGCGTGATACAGAGCTGCTTATAGAAGTAATATAAAAAATGGCAGAGTCCATGTCCGGCGCGGCTGTGGTTGTAAACAACGCAGGAAAAGCGTACGGAATTATAACAAGGACGGATATAATAGAACATATTGCGAAAAAAAAAGAAGCCGCCTTGTTGTCAAGCGCCGCTGAAGTTATGAAGAACGGGGTTATAGCCGTGGAACCGGGAATTCAGGCAGAGCTGGCATATGCTGTTATGGACGCTAATATGATAAGCAGGGTTCCTGTTATTAAAAACGGCGTGATAGAAGGTATTGTTACACACAGGGGTATTACAAATCTGTGGAAAGAAAGTTATGATATATTAAAGAGCGATCATAATGAACTTAAGCAGAAAATGAGTTATGACTATCTGACCGGCCTGTATAATAAAGAATATATGGAATTGGAACTGAAGAAGTGGTTTGAATTATGCCTTAAAGATAAAATTAACCTGGCGCTTATACTTGCCGACATAGATAATTTTAAGGGAATTAATGATACCTATGGGCATGACTGCGGCGATCATATTCTTGCTTCAGTGGCTTTATTCATTAAAAACGGGATAAGAAGCATGGACGTACCGGGAAGGTTTGGCGGTGATGAATTTATGATAATATGCCCTTTATGCGACGGAAATACCGCCAGAAGGACAGCGGATATGATAAGGAAAAATATTGAAAAATGGGATGTTAAATATGGCCCGGCTCCCGTGGCCGTTGGAATAAGCTGCGGGATTGCTTCGTTGACGCCCGGAACTTTTGAATATAAAGACCTTCTTAAACTTGCCGATAACTGCCTTTATGAAGCTAAAAGAAAAGGCAAAAACAGGGTGTGTTATACGGCCGGTTTAGGGTTTGTTTTAAAAAATAAGCCTTAACATAAAATTAACAATTTATTAACGCCCACACAACACAGAAAAAGTATAATTATTTCAAATAAAATAATATTAAGGAAGATAAAAATGGCAAAGACAACAACATACGCAGGTATGAAGAAAAATATTCTTGAAAAGATGCTTCCTTCCATTTCTTTTGTGTCAATCCTTTTTCTGTTTGCGATAGCAATGACGCTTATAGTTACTGCTTTGCCGGCTTTTAAAGAATACGGAATTATAAATACACTTTTTGGGCAGCAGTGGAGGCCTACGGATGACCCTCCTTTATTTGGTATGTGGCCTATTATGCTTGCATCTTTTTACGTTACTTTTACAGCTATTGCTATTGCGGTTCCGCTTGGTGTCGGTGCCGCGATATATCTTGCGGAATTAGCGCCGGGCAGGGTAAGGGAAGCTGTAAAACCCGCGATGGAAGTGCTGGCCGGAATACCTTCTGTTGTGCTTGGTTTCTTTGGAATAGTTTTTCTTGCGCCCATTATAAAAAATATTTTTGGCCTTAATACAGGCCTTACAGGTTTCACCGCCGCTATTCTGCTTGCGGTAATGTCAGTCCCCACGATAGCAAGTATTACAGAGGATGCCATTACAGCCGTTCCAAAAGATTTAAGGCATGCGTCTTTAGCGCTGGGCGGAACAAAATGGGAAACTATTACAAGAGTATCGGTGCCGGCGGCAAGGTCGGGTATTTTAACCGGAATTATTCTTGGTATTTCACGGGCCATGGGAGAGACGATGACAGTTTTAATGGCGGCCGGCGGGTCAAGGGGAATTCCTGATAATATCTTTGTCCCGATGAGGCCTATGACAGCGTGTATAGCGGGCGAGATGGGCGAAACAGTGGTCGGTGACCACCATTATTATATGCTTTTTGCGATGGGGCTTATCCTTTTTCTTTTTAATGTTTTATTTAACGTAATTGCAGAGAATATAAAAAAGGGAAAAAATAAATGACGGATTCCATGATAGAAACCCAGGCAACTGACAGAAAAAGATATCAAAGCCAGTCCTTTGGTTTTATTCTGCTTTATCTTTGTATTCTTGCTGTGGTGCTGTCGCTTGTTGTACTTGTGGGTTTTATTGTTGTAAAAGGCATAGGCGTTATTAATCCGGATTTCTTTCTGAAATTTCCGGAAAATGGCATGTCAGAAGGCGGTATTTTTCCCGCCATTGTCGGAACATTTATGCTGTCTGTAGGGGCAATTGTTTTTTCTCTTCCTTTAGGGGTTCTTACGGCAATCTGGCTTACTGAATATAATACAAGCCCGCGTCTGGTCAGGATGTTACGGATAGGAATAAATTCGCTTGCCGGTGTGCCTTCTATTGTGTTTGGGCTTTTTGGCCTGGCTTTTCTTGTGAAGTTTATGCAGTTTGGAGTCTCTCTGCTGTCGGGTGTAATAGTGCTTGGAATAATGGTGCTTCCGACAATAATTGCAACTTCGGAAGAAGCTCTGCTGTCGGTTCCAAAAGCTTTTAAAGAAGCTTCGCTGGCGCTTGGAGCCACAAGGTGGCAGACAATGTATAAGGTGGTTCTTCCCAATGCCGTTTCAGGTATTATAACAGGCGTGATATTGGGAATAGGGCGCGCCGCGGGCGAGACTGCGCCTATAATGTTCACGGCCGCCACATTTTTTACGATCAAACTTCCGGATTCGCTGTTTTCAGAGGTTATGGCGCTGCCTTATCATATTTACGCCTTAATGACAGAAGGCAGCCAGGCCGGACAGATGGAAATTGCGTATGGAACCGCGCTTGTGCTTCTTATGCTTGTGCTTGCGATAAATGCGGTTGCAATCTTTATCAGAATAAAAGCGAGGAGAAAAAGGAAATGGTAGAAAAAAACTGCTGTATCAGCGTACAGGATTTTAATTTTTATTATACAAATTACCATGCCCTTAAAAATGTTAATATGCAGGTTATACACAACGAAGTGCTTGCAATGATAGGGCCTTCCGGGTGCGGCAAGTCAACTTTTCTGCGTTCAGTAAACAGAATGAATGACCTTGTAGAGGGAGCGCGTGTGGAAGGGCTGCTTGAATTTAAAGGAAACAATGTCTACGGTAAATCAGTGGATGTTTCAAGGTTAAGGCGTGAAATAGGCATGGTTTTTCAGAAACCAAATCCTTTTCCGAAATCTATCTTTGAAAATGTTGCTTATGGATTAAGGGTTAACAGGCTTTTTACAAATAACGCTGATCTGAATGAAAAGGTTGAAAACAGCCTGCGCGAAGCGGGATTATGGGAAGAGGTAAAAGACGACCTTAATAAAAACGCTTACGACCTTTCAGGAGGGCAGCAGCAAAGGCTGTGTATAGCGCGCGCCCTTGTAATAAGGCCGGAAGTGATACTGATGGACGAGCCCACGGCATCGCTTGACCCGATTTCAACCGCAAAAATAGAAGAATTAATACAGCAGTTAAAGAAAAATTATACTATAATAATAGTGACGCATAATATGCAGCAGGCGGCAAGGGTGGCGGATAAGACCGCGTTTTTTATGCTTGGAGAAATGGTGGAATACGGGGATACGTCAAAAATATTCACCAAGCCGGATAAAAAAATTACGGAAGATTATATAACGGGAAGGTTTGGATAGAACAGATACAGGCATCCGTCATATTGCTGTTTATAAACCGATATGGGAGGAAATATGGAAAGACATTTTGATGAAGAACTGAATGATTTAAAAAAGAAAGTTTTAAAAATACAGTCGCTTGTAGAGACGGCAATTATGCAGTCGGTAAAAGCGCTTGTTGAGCGCGATTCTGAACTTGCAGAAAAGGTAATAGAAAATGACCAGGAAATTGACCTGCTTGAAATTATGATAGACAGGCAGTGCCTTGAACTTTTGGCCAAACGGCAGCCTATGGCTGTTGATTTAAGATTTATTACATCAATTCAGAAGATAAATAATGACCTTGAACGTATAGGCGACCTTGCTATAAATGTGGCGTATGCCTCCAAATACCTGTCAAAACACCCGCCGCTAAAACCGATGATAATAATACCGGCTATGGCTGAAGAAACAAGGCAGATGTTAAAAGACGCGATGCTTTCTTTTGTTGATGAAAACTCGGCCCTTGCAAGGGAAATCTGTAAAAAAGACAGCCAGATTGACGAACTGTATGTTCAGAATTTCAGGGAAATTCTGACATATATGATGGAAGATACAAATAATATTAAAAGGGGTATAAGGCTTATACTTGTTTCAAAACATATAGAGAGAATGGCGGATCATATTACGAATATTGCCGAAGACATTGTTTATATGATAGACGGGAAAACAATTAAGCACCATTTTGAAGACGAAAACGGGCGCGAAAAAAAAGTAAAAACAGACGAGGAAGCCGACTGAGTTTAAGCCGGTTCCCCGTTTTTTATTTTTGTTTCCGGGAGTATTGATTTTACTGAATCCCTGAAACCCCTGAACCCATGCGGTTTACACACATAACCCGCGGCGCCTATGGCAAGACATTCCACCACTATTTCTTCATCCCGCAGGGAACTGCACATCATAACGGGTATATTTTTTGTTTCTTCAATCAACTTCAGATTTCTAAGCGTTTCTATGCCGTCCATTTCCGGCATTTCAATATCAAGTACTATAAGGTCGGGCCTGTTATCTATAGCGGTTTCTATGCCTTCCTTCCCGTTCTTTGCGTGTATTGTTTCCATTTCTTCCTGAGCAAGGTAAATTTTTGCCAGCCTCTGCTGAATCGGTGAATCGTCGATTACCAGTACTTTAATCATTTTTTTTCTCCTTCGTTTTTTTAAAGAAACTTAAAATATGGGAAAATCTGTTTCCGGCCGCTGAAAGAAAAAGTGATTTCTTTTGTAAAATGTTATTGGTACCGGTAATTTCTGAAAGCAAATCAACGGTTTTGTTCAGCGTGTTAACCTGTATTGCAAGCTGTTTGCTTTCATCAGAAGACAACTGGGAGCTTATTGATATTTTTTGTGTCATTCTGTCCATTTCGGATACCAAAGAGGAAATCTGGCTTATTCCGGAAGCCTGTTCCAGGGAAGAGTGTGAAACATTTTCTGTAATTGTTTTTAATTGTGTTGTTGTTTCGGATATTTTTTTCAGACTGTCATTTGCGGGAAGGGATATCATTACTCCGCTTTCAACGCTCTGTTTTACTTCATCCACCAGTTTCTTTGTGTTCTTTGCGGCTACTGAAGACCTTTCCGCAAGTATTCGTATTTCTTCTGCCACCGCCGCGAATCCCCTGCCGGCTTCACCGGCTTTTCGCGCTTCAATGGAAGCATTAACCGCCAGCAGGTTGGTCTGAAATGAAATTTCATTAATTGTGGCGATAATTTCCGCCGTTTCATCCGAAGTTTTCTTGATTTTGTTTATCGCATCAAGGGTTTTTTTCGTCCTGTCGCTGATGTCGTTTACAAGATCCTGGGTTTTACTTGTCATAATATCAGCATTTTTTGCTGATTCGGCATTGGCATCCACCCCGGACGACAGCTGTTCTAAAGAGGCGGAAGTCTCTTCAAGGGACGCTGCCTGGTCAGAAGCGCTTTCTGCCAGCATCTTAGAGCTTTTTTCAACCAGTGTTGAAGCGTTAGAGACATTTTGTGAAAGCGGGATAAGGTCATTTATGACTTTATTTATAGGTTTTATAATTGATTTTGATAATATAACCGCGATAAAAAGTATTAAAGCCGCGCTTGCGATAATAATCTGAAGAATAAGAAATTTTGTTGAATCCAAAAACGGGAAAGCGTTTTTTTTGTCTATTTCCGTTATAATTCCCCATTTAAGCATGGGTATATTAAGAGGCGAGTAGCTGGAAATGACATCTATGCCAAGGTAATTTTTGGTTTCTTTTGTAGAAGACCTTCCATAAGCTGCAATTGATTCCGCCGGGTCGGTATCCACGCCGTTTTCTTTTAAATTTCCGGCAAGTGAAGCCGCAACAGAGTGATATTCGGGGTCAAGGAAAGAGTCTGATCTCATTTTTTTATCGTTTCCAATCAGATAAATTTCACCTACATTCGCACCGGCTTGTGTTATTCCGCTGCTTTGAACAGAATCTCTGTAAATTTCACCTTCCTGAACGGGCCGGTTTATTTCTCCGGGAGTCATTATGGCGCATAAAATACCCGATATTTTTTGTCCTGATGAAACCGGTGAACAGATGAAAAGGCACGGGGTATAGCCAATCTGAGGTAAAAGTACATAATCCTGAACGAATATGCCGGGAATTGAATTTTTGATTATATTTGAAAGCCCTTTTATTGAAGTAAGATTAATTCCGGATAAGTTTTCTTTTTGTTCAAGGGAATAGATAACGGTTCCTTTTAAATCAAGAAAAATAAGGTCATAACATTCATACGCGGTTTTAAGGCTTCTTAATACCGTGTCTGACTTTTTTTGAGCGTTATACCATGCCAAAGGGCCCGCCGCGCGGGCCGTTAAAAGTTCCTGCAGCGCCGCCTGAATGGAAGGGTTAGAAGAGGCCATTAAAGACAGCTCTATTTTATTGCGGAAATAGTTTTCCACATTTCTCTGTTTAATCTGGTGTACGGAAATGATATTGGAATATGAAAGGTTGTTAAGTGATTTTTCCATGCTTTGCATTGATAAGTAAGTTATTAGAAGTGCCGGTATTATACCCACGATAAGGAAAAAAAATGTGATTCTGGTTTTAAGTGTGGCGCGCATCTGGTTAATTCCTCCGTTTTGTGTGTTATTTGAAAAAACCGGTGCTTACAAGCATTTCAGGGTCAACAAAACTGTAATTCAAATCATTAATAATCACTTCCTGTAAAAAAGGCGAACTTTGGGTGTTTTTAATATCGTCTCCTGTACCCATCCCGTTAAAACTGTCAAACAGTATGGCTGCAGTGCCTTTTGTTGTGGTTATTACAGCTGTTATGCTGCCGGAGGATTCCCGGCCGGGAAAGCGTGAATATGATCCGGATAGGTCAAATACGGGTATAATTGCGCCGTTATAGCCGGTTATGCCTTTTACGGAAACCGGCGCGAAAAGAATCTCTGAAACCTCTATTTTTTCAAGGATTTCCTTTATGCAGCCTGCGTCAAGGGCGGCCTTTATATTCCCTGAACAAAAAAGGGCGTATTGTTTTTTCGTTGTGTTTTTCATATACATAAATATGCCTTTGCGGCGTTAATTACCTGTTAAGAGGGTGTTTTATTTATGTTATATACAAAAAATGTATTAATAACTGTAAGAAAATGAAATGTTAACACGGTTGATCCATTATAAATAAATTAAAAAGTTTAATAAACAGCAGCGGGGTTTTATGACAGAAAAAAAGTTTGTGCAGGAGAAAGATAAAGACATCATAGATGATTTTTACCTTGAAACTGCGGAAAATATTGACAGGGCGGAAAAACTTCTTGCTGTATTTGAACGTGACGGAGGGCAGGATTCAACAAGGGAATTATTCAGAATTTTTCATACAATTAAAGGGGATGCTTTCGCGCTTGAACTTGATGTGCTTGGAAAAACAGCGCATAACGCTGAAAATATGCTGGATTTACTCAGAAAAGGCGCTGTTAAAAACACCCGCGGTTTTATAGGGGTATTATACGCGTTTTGCGCGATGATAAAAGAAACGGCTTCGGTTTCAGGTGAGAAAAATTTTTCAGGAGCGTCCCCGGACGGAAAAACCAATTTTAATACCAATAACGGGCAAAATGAAGGGTATCTGAAAATAAAGCCTGAAAAAGCAAGGGCCTTAATGGCTGTGGTGTTAAAATTAACGGCTTGTGTAAAAACAGTCAAGTTTGCGGCGGAAAAAGTAAAAGACAGGAAAAACGAAGATATAATATTCATGTTAAAAGAGATTGAAAAACTGTCTCATATTTTACCGCAGCTTTTTACAGCCGCCGGCGGTATTAATATGGTAAGCCTTACTCCTGTAATGAAAAAGATGGAAAATGCCGCTTTAACAGCGTGCCGTGCTTCCGGCAAGACGGTTTCTTTTGTTTATAATCTTGGTGCTGATGAAGCTGACAGAAGTGTTGCGGAAAGGATAAGCGAGCCCCTTGCGCATATTATAAGGAATGCGATAGGGCATGGAATAGAAACACCTGAAGAAAGGGTGATAAAAGGGAAAAACCCAGAAGGAAGAATAACTTTAAATACATATTCTGATGAGGGAAATTTTTTTGTTTCAGTCCGGGATGACGGAAAGGGGATATCTGCCGAAGATATAATGGATAAAGCCGTTAAAACAGGAGCGGCAGAAGCGGGCAGCATTATTGATGATACGGGGATTTTAAAGATAATAACACACCCCGGATTTTCCACTGCCTCAGGAATTGATTCGGTTTCCGGAAGAGGTGTTGGCCTGGATGTTGTAAGGCAGTATGTTGAAGATTTAAGGGGGAATTTAACACTAAAGACAAAAAAAGGAGAGGGCTCAACTTTTATAATCAGGCTTCCGGCCAGTATTAATGTGATTGATGGTGTAAAAATTGTTATAAATGGAAGGGTTTTCCTTCTTCCGGAAGCTTATGTTTCCTCTGTGATGTGCGTGTTTGAAAATAACATTGTCAGAGAAAAAAATTCTGATTTTATATATTCCGGATGTGAAAAAATAAAATGTGTAGAAACCGCGCGTATATTTGGCGGCATCAGGCGGTCAAATATAAACAGCAGGATATTTTGTGTTCTTATGTTTGAAGGGTTAAAAGCCGCGCTGGAATGTGATTTGATTCCTGTCACTGAAAGCTGTATGACAGCGGCGGTAGAGTGCATAGATTTAAAAAAAACATATTATTCAGGCGCTGCCTTTGATAAAAAGGGCGTGCCGGTGCTTATAACGGATTGTGTCAAAATAATAAGAGAGGTGAACAATGGAGATTAATAATGTAAACGGGTACAGGCAAATGCTTGCTTCCGCTTATGAGTATCAGGACAGGCTTCATATGCTTATAAATCTTGGTAAAAACCTTAATAGTTTATTGGATATAGACGATATAATGGACGCGCTTATAGAAAGCTCCATAAAACTTTCAGGCGCGCAGACCGGGGCGGCCGCGCTGTTCAACAGAACCAAAGTGGTCTTTAATAAATATGGTGTGAATGGAAGGGTGCTTCCTCTTGAATATAAGTTTCAAAGGGGCAAGGGGATATCCGGGATGGTTATGGAAACCAAAAAACCCTACCTTTGCAATAATACCGACAGAAACCAGTATATGCCGGCAGAAGTTCAAAAAGTTTTTAAAATCAGAAATTTTATATCAGTTCCAATTCTTGGAAAACAGGATGAATTTTTTGGTTTTTTTGAAGTCTACAATACCAGGAATCTTGAGCCTTTCAGCCAGATTGATGTTGATTTGTGCGTTGACCTGGCGGGATTTGCGGCTACGGCAGTTGATAATTCAAGGTTGTTAAATGAAATTAACAAATTCGGCGAAGAAATGGAGTTATTGGTCTCTGAATTGGCTTCGCAGAGCGTCAGCAAAGAACCCCTGTAAACACATCCTGTTCGCTGTATGCGGAAGTTTCATCCTGATCTTCAGCCGCGGTTCCGGTTATTAATTTTATTATTTTTTCCCAGGAATAATTTTCAAGCACGTTTCTTCTTGCTTTAAATTTCATAATTTCGTGCACTGCGGGAAATTCACTGCTGTTTTTGAAAAAGTCCCTGACAGCTGTAACCCACTGATCCTTACAAACCGGCAGGACATAACCAGTTTCTTTATCTATGATGATTTCCTGCGGCCCGCCTTTGTCGGAAACTATTGCGGGAATTCCGCATGCCTGCGCTTCAAGCACTGACATTCCAAAAGTGTCCGTGACGCTGGGGAACATAAAAAGATCCGCGGAAGAGTAGATTAAGGGCATGTTTTCCTGAGGCTGCCTGCCTAAAAAATATATTCCTTTTAAACCGGCGGTATTCGCGCGAAGATTGTCCAAATATGGACCGTCACCCGCAATCAGAAGTTTAAGATCATGAAATTCAGGAAGCAATGACCGGTATACATCTGATAAAAAATCAAGATTTTTATCGCGGGATATTCTGCCGGTATAAAGAAGAACACGGCCGTTTTCCGGAATACCAAACTGTTCCTTTAGTTTTACCCTTGCATCTTCAACGGGTTTTATTAAAGAGGTGTCAAGGCCGCGCCTGAAAACGGACATTTTTGAAGTGTCATAGCCGCGGTTTTTAAGTGTTTTTATATATTCCCGGGACGGAACCTGAACGCTGTCAGAGAGTGAATAGAACCATTTTAAAGATGAATCAACAAGCGTTTCAATGGCGGAATCCGAAGTGATTTTAGCCGCCTGAAGCGAAAAATCCGTATGATAAATGGAAGTGGCTTTTATGTTCAGTACTTTTGCGGCCAGAAGCCCAAGAAGCCCTACCGGGCCCGGAGTTGAAATATAGATTTCATCAGGATTATATTCATATATTTTTTTAAGCGACATAAGCATAGACGGAATTTTCAAAGAGCACGCTTCATAATAAGGTACGGAGAAACTGTAAATAGAATCCAGTTTAAGGGGGGATTCTTCCGCGCAGGAAACCACGCTGATATCACGTTTCATCTGCCGCGCGTGAGACATAAGGTTATTTAAAGTTACCGATACGCCGTTTAAATCTTTATAGGTGTCTGTAAACCAAAGGATTCTTTTTCCTTTAGAAAGCATATTGGGGCAGTATTTTGATTTCAGGCTGTTAATAAGGCCCCTGTTTGTGTTGAAGTGGTGCAGTGAAGTGAAAAAGGGAACTGAGAGGAATCCCGCCGGGATTAAAGCTGAAATGTTTTTTATAAGGGCTGTTATATCCCCGTTTTTAAAGTCGGTCTGCAGGGATGAAAAAAAGCCGGTCAAAAAGGTATCCGCTATTTTTGAAACGTTGGAATGAACCAGCTCAAAACGTTTTTCCGCGGGGGTATTTTTTTCCATTCCAAGTTCTTCAACCAGATTGGTCAAAAGAAGATTTACTTTGTTTTCGTTTTTTTTCGCGTTGTTTTTAATATGGTTAACTTTCATTTTGTCCTTTAATGAAAGTTTGTCTTTTTCGAATATAAATTCGCTCAGGCTTTTGAAAAGGCTGCCGCCGGAACCGGAGCTTTTTGTCTTTGAAAAATCATATGCGATTTTATAAATCGCAAAGACAAAAGATAAGTAATTATTATGCCTGCCGCCCGCGCTGCATTGCTTATCTCGTAACGCGTCTATAACTTCCTGCGGGCTGTCTGCCTGAAAAATTGTGTGGGTTTTGCCGATAAAAATACCCGCGTGGTCATCGCTGCCTCCGGTCATTCCCTTAATCCAGGGGTTACGGCTTGCCGGCCTGATACGGTATTTGTTTTCAAGGCGCTGCAGGTGTTCTTCTGTAAGCGATGAAAGAACCTCTGTCCACACGGAATTACTGTGCGAATCTCTTGCGCCGTTTCTTGCTTCAAAGACATCAAATAAAAGTATAAGCTTTTCCAGGTGCTCCAGAGTAAGGATGTTATTTACCGAATAAGTCGCGTGAGCCACGGAATGCGCCAGATTTTCAGAGAGCAGGTAATCACGCAGTTTATATATGTTTTCCCTTTTGTTTTCAATCTCACCGAACTGGTTTTCCGTGGGATTGTAAATTAAAAGGTGAATTTTACAGCCGTCTTCAGGAAAATAAACCGTGGATTCAACCCCGGGAATAACATTTTCCGGGTGCAGTTTCTTAAGTATCATTGATGCCTTTATGCAGTTATGATCGGTTACCGTGACAAAATCCATACCGGCTTCCATGCACTTTTTATAAATAAATTCAGGGGCGGTGTATGATTCCGCCGTGCCAAGTTTCTGAAGAAACCATTCCGAAGGCCTGTCTGAAAAACTTGAATGCACGTGCAGGTCTGCTTTTTTCATAATGTTCTCCTTTGTGTACCTGACTAATTAAACAATATTAGAGGGTATTTACGATTAAGACAGGGTTATTATTTTGTTAAGGGCGCTTTATAGAAAGTTAATAAATACTTTAATGGATTTTCACAAACACAGGGCATAATCTCTCTGATAAAGACAATTGAGGAGAATAGATGAATAAAATTAAAGTTAAAGGAATCAGCCGGCGCGAAAGCGGCGGCGCTATCCGTGAAATCAGCGATATTCCGCGGGAAGTTACGGATAAGGACGCGGAATATTTAAGAAAAGTTATATTTTGCGGAATCAGCCCTGAAAAAGAAAAAGAACTGATTTTACCGGAATTAGTTGACACTAAAGAAACTGCTGTGCTTGCCGTTCACTGGCATCCGGAATTTGTACCTGTTGACCTTGCTTTAAGAAGGGTAAAAGCGTCTTTTCCGAATGCGGCAGACAGCCTTATTATTCCGACGCAGCATAACGAAATACTTGAACTTGAGGGTTTTTCCGGGGTTGAAGTTGACTGTTTTTCTCCGGAATTCAACAGGAAAGTCCAGCTGCTTCTGCATTTTAAGGGTTTTAAATCTGAAAAGGCGGCGAAACTTGTATCAATGATATCACACACCTTTTTATACCGTTCAAGCCAGATGTATGAGTTTTTAAACGCGTTAAACGGAATGTCGCCCGCAGAAAAAAAGATTAAAAAAACTGCCGCTGAAGCAACAGGGGTACCGGCGGAACTTGTTGAATTTACGGTAATATACGCGAAAAAGTTTGCGGCCCTTTTCAGGCAGAATGAAAAATTTATACTGCCGGGTATTATTAAAAACAAACTTATCAGGAATTTTTTTGATGAGCTTCGGAATGTATATGACGCGAGAGTTATAGACATGTGCCAGTTGTTTCTTAAAGCCGTGAAGGAAGAAGTGAAAAAAGGATTCAGCCATGATTACTTTTTTAACACGCATGAAGTGATTGAAGAAGCAAGGGTGGCGGGGGCGGGAATAGTTGTCCCTCACCCGGAGCAATTCTGGCCTATACTGCTGGCTGATTATGATATTGACGGTTTTGAAGTGTGGAATCCGCAGTCAAGAGAATTCACGGAATTTCTTATTAATGTAACCGCTAATAATAAATCAAAAAGAAGAAAACTGGTATTTATGGGAGATGACACGCATCTTGGGGAAAAAGTACGCCCCAAGGAGCTTCAGGAAGCGGAAAAATCAAAAAGGGAGATAGGGTTTCAGCCGGCATGGAAAGAACCGGAAATACAAAATGCGCTGAAAAAATGCGGTTTTTCAAAAGAGAAAACAATTAAAGAGTATAAAAACAGGCTTTAAGCGGAGGTGTTAAATGAGCACGGTGAAAGACGAGTTTGAATATGAATCGCTTCAGGATAAAGAATCGCTGATTAAATACCTTGACGCGTTAAAAGATGGTTTTATGCAGGGCAAAATTATACTGGGCAGCGGCGATAAAAAAATAATACTGGAACCGGCAGAGCTGTTAAATTTAGAGGTACGGGCCAGAAGAAAAGGCAGAAGTATAAAACTGTCGTTAAAGTGCTGGTGGAAAAACGGCGAAAATCCCGGGAATTTTAAAACAGATACGCTTGTCATTGAAAGCAGAGAAGAAGCAAGAAAATGAGAACCGTGAAAAAAGCGCATGAAGATTTAAAAGGGTTTGAAGAAACACTTCAGTTTTTGTCAATTGAAGTGGTAAAACAGCTGCAGGACGCGTGCCGTGTCCTTGATTCGCCGGAAGAATGCCTTAAATTATCGGAACGTATCCAGGCTAAAGATGACTGTATTGATAATATGAAGAACGCGATTGAAAGCAAAAGCGGCACGTATCTTGAAGAAAATAAGGAGATTTCCAGAAACGAGATAGATTATGTAAGGGCTGCCGTTGTCATAAGTGCTAACCTTGAACATATTGCTGACCACGCCGTAAACATTTCCAGGCAGGTAAAATACCTTATAGACAAGCAGTTCATGAAGAACTTTAATCATAGTGATTATTTTGAAGTGATTATACCGGCAATCAATTTAATAGTGAAGGCTCTGAAAAAAAAAGATGTTAATCTTGCGATGAAAATATGTAAAGCGGAGTCTGAAATTGACGTGCTTTATGCCAGCACGCTAAACGATATTATTACCGGATTAAAATCAGGCGGGTCCGCGGAAAACAGCATAACCGCGCTTTTTATTTTTCAGCATCTGGAACGTGTCGGGGATTGTATTTTAAATATAGGAGAGGCTGTTATTTCCGTTGTATTCGGGGAACGGATAAAAATTCATCAGTTTGAAGCGCTTCGGCACAATAGTGAAGATGAAAATATGATGATGGAATCTGTAGGCGAAACAAAATCCGGCAATACCATAAGAAAAGTATTTGAAAAAAACGGCGGAAACACCAAAGGGGTTATTTTTAAAGAAGGTATTGCTTTGAAAATAGAGAAAGAAAAAGAGAGTATTGAAAAGTGGCAGAAAATAATGCCGGGAATTGCGCCTGCGGTGCTTAATTTTAATAAGAATGGCAGGAATGCGTCCATTGTTCTGGAATATATCAAAGGTTCCACGATTAAAGACATAATAATAAACGGGCAGATGCCTGCTGTTAAAGAGTCTTTAAATGCGATGACAGAAAAAATGGGCGGTATATGGCAGTCCACAAAAGAAACCCGGCCCGTAAAAGGATGTTTTATTAAACAGCTGATGGACAGGCTGGAAGATGTTTATGCTGTTCATCCGGAATTTAAAAAAGGAAAAAGCGTAATAGGCAGGATGGAAACAATGTCACATGAAGAAGTTCTAAAAAAAGCCATGGAAGCGGAAAATGTACTGTTTGCGCCTTTTTGCGTTATGCTGCACGGGGACTGCAACGCTGATAACATAATTTATGACACAGACAGAAAAAAAATAAGCTACATAGACCTTCACCGTTCAGGCGCCGGAGATTACGTTCAGGATGCTTCTGTTTTTATCGTCTCAAATTACAGGATGCCGTTTTTTGACCGCGACATACGGATGAAGATTGATTTTGTAATAAATGAATTTTTTATGTTCGTGTCTGATTTTGCTTCAAAAAATCAGGATAAGACTTTTGAATTAAGAATGGCGATGGCGCTTGCAAGGTCGTTTATGACTTCAACACGGTTTCAGCTTGACAAAGATTTTTCAAAGGCAATGTATATGAAAGCGTTTTATCTTCTTAAAAAAGCGGCTGAATATTCGCAAAAACCGGAAAGTTTCAGGCTGCCTTCCGGAATTCTTGAATACTGGGGTAATTAAAAGTGAAAAAAACAGGTGTAATTGGAATTCCGGGCGGATGGTCAACCGAAAAAATGTGTCAAAGCATTAAAGCTAAAACAGGTTCTGTGATTCTGATTGATATGGCGCAAGTTACAGCTGATTTTGAAAAAAACACGCTTTTTTATAAGGGTGAAGACCTGTCTGAACTTGATGCTGTAATTATAAAAAAAATAGACAGTGAGTATTCCCCTGCCTGTATTGACAGGCTGGAAATGGCGGGAATGCTGAAGAGGCGCGGGGTAAAAGTTTTTTCAGATCCGGATACAATGAAACAGATGATAGGCCGCTTAAGCTGTACGGCGTCTTTAAGGGAGGGTTTGATTCCAATGCCTCCGACTTTTGTAACCGCTGATGCCGTGCTTGCGTCAGAGGCGGTAAGAGATTTTGGAAAGGCTGTATTGAAGCCGTTATTCTCAACCAAGGCAAGGGGCATGAAAGTTATTGATGCCGAAACTGATAATGTTGATGAATGCGTAAGTGATTTTATAAAAGCCGGGAATCCCATAATATACATTCAAAAAATAATCAACATCGCTGATAAGGACCTTGGCATAACGTTTATAGGCGATGAATATATAGGTACTTATGCAAGGATGAAAAATGAAGGCGCGTGGAACACTACAATTAACAGCGGCGGAAAGTATGTTAAGTATAATCCTTCGGATGAAATAATAAATCTGGCAAGAAAAGCGCGTGATATTTTTAAACTTGATTTTACATGTGTTGATGTTGTTGAAGCTAAAGAAGGGATTTTTGTCTTTGAAGTATCGGCTTTTGGCGGTTTCAGGGGGCTTTTAGACGCGTGCGGTATTGATGCCGCCGGAATATACGCTGATTATGTATTAAAGGAGGCAATGAGGTGATAGAAAGCATAAGTGTTGAACAGTTTAATGAGACAATAAACAGATCGGTAAGGATAAAAGGCGCTGTTACGCTTAATTTTGGCGGTTGTGTTATCAGGGTTGAATCAAATTCTGAAAATCTGTTAAAAAAACTTTCTGATTATTACGGTGAATTCACGGATGAAGCGCTGAACGCGGATATTGTTGTTAAAGCCGTTGACGGTGAAGCCCCTGATTTTGACCTTAAATTCATAAAAAAGCAGCCTGAACCCGGCAAGAAAAAAATAAAGGAAGAGTACGCGGATATCGCGGGAGGAAGGATAATAAAAAAGATAATTACCGGGATGGTATTTCTTACCGGTAAAAATGTCAGCACTGCCGTCGGGCCGTGCGCGTTAAATGATAATCAGATTGTAAATTTTATAAACAACAGGTATATAGAATGGCTTTTAAAAAAAGGCGGCCTTTTAATGCATGCGTCAGGAATATGTTATCAGAATAACGGCATGTGTATAAGCGGATTTTCAGGCGCCGGAAAATCCACAATGGCGCTTAATATGATGAGGCGGGGCATGAAATTCATAAGCAATGACAGGGTAATTGCAGTTAAGGAAAAAGGCGGGATTGTTATGAAAGGGATACCTAAGCTGCCAAGGGTTAATCCGGGGACTGTACTTGGGAATTCCGCCCTGATAAATGTTATTCCCGAGGAGGAAAGGGAGGAATATTTCAGAATACCTGTTGATGAACTGTGGGAGCTGGAACATAAATATGACGTTAAGATTGATGAAGTTTTTGGAAAAAACAGGTTTGTACTTGAAGCGCCGATGAAATCACTTGTGATTTTAAACTGGAAAAGGGGAGCGGAACAGAAGGTTAAATGTGAAAAAGTTGATTTGTACAGAAAAAGGAATCTATTACCGGCTTTTATGAAGGATACAGGGCTGTTTTTTATTCAGTACAGCGGAGAAATGCAGTACGACGGTACTGAAGAAGCATATTTGAAATTGTTTGAAAACATGCCGGTTTATGAGATTACAGGAGGTGTGGATTTTGATGAGGCTACCGAAATTCTTATTGAGATTATTGAAGGTTCAAACGCTGAAAAAAGGAGGTGAAAATTTAATGTCAAAAAAAGAAATTGAAGCAAAATGGGATGTTGATATGGAAAAGGCTGCCGTATATTTTGAAGAGCTTGCGAAAAGCATGAGAACAGGAACAATTTATATCAGAAGTTCGGAGGAAATTGTGGTTCTTAAACCGTCAAAGATTATTGAAATTAAAGTGGAAGCCTGCAGTAAAAAACACAGCGAAAAGATTGAAATAAAAATGTCGTGGGAAAAGATACAGGAAAACGGGCAGGACCTGACAATAAGCCCCGATAAAAACTGAACCGGAGGATTGTATGGAAAAAAAAGAGGTTGGCATGGAAGGTTTGATGGAACTTAATGACGCTGTAGGCTATCTTGAAGGCATCGTGAAAAGCCTTAAGGAAGGAAAGATTTTTGTTCAGAAAGGGGAGGAAGTTGTGGAGCTTAACCCCGAGAAGAATGTTTTTTTTGAACTGAATGTAAAACAGAAAAAATCAAAAGAAAAAATATCAATAGATCTTTTTTGGGGGAAAAACACAAAAGAAGAAAAAGAAGAAGAACCGGAACAGGTTGTTATTTCTTCAAAAGGGCCTGCGGGGTATGGCACGGAAAAAGAATAAAGCAAATAAAAAAGCGCTCTTTATACAAGGGCGCTTTTTTTATTTTTAAATAATAACGGTATTTTATCGGTATATTTGCTTTTTATTAACAGTAATAAGCCATTATAACTGTGTAAAAAACAATAGAGGGGTAAAAAATGTATAAAGAAATGCAGTCGTTCTTATGGACGGAAACAATTCTTCAAAGTATGGAAGACGCTGTTGTTGCTGTAGATGATGAAATAAAAGGTGTTTTTTTAAACAGGGCCGCCCAGCAGCTTTTTGGAGCTAAAAATGGAATAACTGCCGAAGTGTTTTTTGAAACGCTTACGCCGTCACAATTAAAAGACAGCCTTATAAAGGTGATACGCAGTAATAAAAGAAAAAAGATTGAAATAGAGATAAAAAGATCCGGAATTTTGTTTTATTATGCCGTTATACTTGTTCCAATAAAGGAAAATGGGGGCGGGCGTCCGGGATGTGTTGCTGTTTTAAGGGATATCACTGAAAAAAAGAAACTTGAAGAAATGCAGTCGGAATTTTTAAATATGGTTTCACATGAGTTAAGGACTCCTTTGACTCCTATTCAGGTTTACAGCGAGCTGATAAGCGGGGGAAAGTGCGGGATTGAAAAAGCAAGGGAGTATTCACTTATCATTAACCGGGAGATAAAAAGGCTTGGCGCGCTTATTGGAGATGTGCTTGACCTGTCAAGGCTGGAAGCAGGTAAAGAAATACCTTTATCACGCGAGCATAATGACCTTATAAGCATAATTTGTGAAGTTAAGAACACATTTTCAGCGTCTGCGGGCAGGCATAAAATAATATGTGATTGTCCGGTGCCTGTAAAAGTTTTCGCGGACAGGGATAAAATATCACAGGTTTTAATCAACCTTATCTCAAATGCCGTAAAATATTCGCCTGAAGGGGGAAGTATTACAATAAAGGCGGGTGAATCAGCGGAGGAATCATTTTTTTCGGTATCTGATGAAGGCATAGGAATATCTTCGGAAAATTTAAAGAAAATTTTTGATAAGTTCTACAGGGTGCAGGACAGTAAAATTAAGTCCTCTGCGGGAGGGGCAGGCATAGGGCTTTCAATAACAAAGCGCATAATAGACCTGCACGGCGGCAGGATAACTGTAAAAAGCGAAGAAGAAAAAGGAAGCGAATTTTGTGTATTCCTTCCTAAAAAAGAAAATACAAAAGAGGTGACAGAAAATGGAAAGGAAAAAAATTTTACTGGCTGAAGATGAATCTTCCGTAATGTGTGCCATCGTAGAAACGCTTTCTCCTTACTATGATGTAAAAGCCGTGGAGAACGGGAAAAAAGCCGTTGAAACGGCTGAAAAAAATGTTCCTGATCTTATTATACTGGATATAATGATGCCTGTAATGGATGGAATAACCGCGTGCAGGGTTATAAGGTCAAAAAGCAGCCTGCGAAAAGTTCCGGTTATGTTTTTAACCGCAAGAGGGCAGGTAACTGATGTTGAAAATGGATTTAATGCCGGCGCGGACAGTTATATAATAAAGCCTTTCTCCGCGGCAGTTCTGCTGAAAAAAATAGAGACTGTTTTTTCGAAAGTCAGTATCAGGGAAAAAATTAAGCGGTAATTTTTCACTTAGAAAACAGAGCGGTTTTTTTATAATGAAAATTTGTTTTCCCCCCTTTTATTGTGTATAATGATTGTGGATCCAATACCGGGAAATCAGGAACAGGGCGGGTGGTTTGGACACAATCCGCGGGACGGGTTTGAAGCCCGAATAAAATTAACCCCACCGGATTTTTCCAAACCGCCTTTTTTGTAAGATGACAAACACGAGTGCTAAGAGGGTAAAAATGGGGAAAACAGGGACTGCACGCGTACTGGTGATTTTTTTTGTTTTAATTTTATTTTTTCCTGTCTATATAATGCCTGCCGGGACAATATCTGAAATTAATGTTGTAATTGATGACAATTATCCCCCCTATTCTTTTCGCGAAAAAAACGGCGAACTTGTCGGTATTTCAATAGACCACTGGAAACTTTGGGAGAAAAAGACGGGTATAAAGGTAAATATTGAAGGGCTGCAGTGGAGCAGCGCGTTTGAAAAAATGGATACAGGCAAGGCGGATGTTATAGATTCAATTTTTAAAACTCCGGAAAGGCAGAAAAAGTACCTGTTTACCCATCCGTACGCTGTTATAGAGGTTCCCGTGTTTTTTCATAAAGATATATCCGGTATCCGTGATATAGAGTCGCTTCATGGGTTTAAAATAGGCGTAAAAACGAATGATGCCTGCATTGAGGTGCTTAAAAAGAACGGCATAACGGAAATGACAGAATACAGCGATTACGCGGAGATTATTGCCGAAGCCGCCGCGGGTATGATAAAAGTTTTCTGCGTGGACAAGCCGCCGGCGATATATTATCTGAATAAAAGAAAAATAGAGGATGATTTTAAGTACAGTATGAACCTTTATACAGGGGCCTTTCACAGGGCTGTGAATAAAAACCGGACGGAACTGCTGGCTGTTGTTGAAAAAGGTTTTAACGCGATAAGCGCGGAAGAATATAAAAAAACAGATGTTGCCTGGCGCGGCGCGGAAATAATCAGCAGAAGGGAATTGATACTTTTTTTGTCGATTTTTGTGGCTTTAAGTTTCTTTGTTTTCATGGTGCTTTTTGTCTGGAATAAGTCCTTAAAGAATGAAGTTGATAAAAAGACAAAAGAAATTAAGATTACTCTTGATGAGTTGAGATTAAGCGAAAACCGTTTTAAAGCCATATTTGAATCCTCTTTTGATTTTGTCGGGCTGCTGACCGCGGATGGAAGTATAATTGATGCCAATAAAAGGTCTTTTGATATATTTTCCGGTTCTTTTGAAAATGTCAAAGGTATAAAAATCTGGGATGTTCCGTGGCGGTATATCAATGAGGCTGACAATAAACAGCTGAAGTATGGCGTAGAGGAAGCTTCTAAGGGGAAAATATTCAGATATGAAACAAGTATCCGTTTTTCTGACGGCAGGGAAATAAAAGCGGATGTATCAATTTCCCCTGTAATGGGAAGGGACGGCAGGGTTGAAATGATTGTGATAGAAGCAAGGGATATAACGGATATTTTTACGGCACTGGAAGCGGTAAAGGTGTCTGAAGAAAAATTCAGGAGCCTTGCTGAACAGCAGATGATGGGAATTGTTATAGTGAAGGAAGGTAAGGTGGTCTTCGCGAACAAAGGTTTTTGTGACCTTTCAGCCATTGATTATAAAGAGGCGCAGATGCTTACGCTTGGCGGTTTTCTGGCAAAACTACAGGATGAAAATGGAGTGGTTACTGAAGAACGGTTTAAAGAGTGCCGTCATGAGATTACATGTAATTTGATATTAAGGGATAATAAAGGTGAAGCAACGTGGGTGGCGGTTAATAAGAAAGATATAATGTTTGAAAATTCTGCGGCAACCCTTATAAACATTATTGATATATCACAGGTAATAGAAGCGCAGAAGAAACTTGAGATTACAGTGGAAGAGCTTTTAAAATCAAATGAAGAACTTGAAAAATTCGCGTATGTGGCGTCGCATGACCTGCAGGAACCGCTGCGTATGATATATATATATTCGGAGCTGCTTATTAAAAAGTACGGCACGGACATAAACGCGGAAGGAAAAGAATACCTGGATAATATAATGAACGGGGCCTTAAGGTTAAGGCAGCTTATTAAAGACCTTCTGGAATATTCAAGGGTTGGCAATAAAAGCAAAGCAGAGCCTTTTACGGACGTGGATATGAATGAAGTTGTACAGACCTGTATTATGGATATGAACGCGGCCATACAGGAGTCTAATATAAAAATAAGCAAAGGAAATCTTCCGGTTATACGCGCGGCAAAAACGCAGATGTTAAGGCTTATGGAAAATCTTACAGGCAACGCGGTTAAATTTACAAGAAATGTTAAAGAACCCGAAATTACAATTTCCGCGGAGAAAAAGGGAAATGAGTGGGAGTTCTGCGTAAAAGACAACGGCATAGGAATAGAAGAAGAGTATAAGGAAAAAATATTTGAAATATTTGAAAAACTGCACAGCCGGGATGAATATGAAGGCACGGGAATAGGGCTTGCAGTCTGCAGAAAAATAGTAACCCAGCACAAAGGAAAAATATGGGTAAGTTCACGCGTAAACGAAGGCGCCGCTTTTTATTTTACTGTTCCGGCTGATTAAATCTGCGGCTTCTTTTTTCCATAATCCATTCCAAGTATTTTTGGCAGGGCAAAATCAATTATCGGCGAAGGTACGTGAAGTTTAAGCCACTCTGTCAGATAATTTTTTGCTATCATATATCTTGCTTTCGGGTGTTTTTTTAAAGATATGCGGTATATTTTTTCCGCGCATTTTTCCTGCGAAAGCCTTCCCGCGGGATTTAATATCACCTTTTTTTCCATTATCTCAAAAGATTTAAGGTATTTTTTGTCAAAGTGCCGGAAATACTTCTGCCTGGCATTTTCCCACCCTGTTTTCCAGATAGGCGTTTGAATTCCTGCCGGTTCAATAAGGATTGTTTTTATTCTGTGAGGTATAAGTTCCCTTCTCAAAGAGTCGCAAAAACCTTCAACGGCAAATTTAGATGAGCAGTAAGGGGAAGAAAACGGGGTGGCAACTTTTCCGGCGGTGGATCCTATTACTATTATAGTTCCGCGGGATGAAATAAGATGCGGGATGAAATCTTTTACAAGGGCCACCATACCAAAGTAATTTATGTCAAATGTTTCCCTGTAGGCGGCAATCGGAAGGTTTTCCGCCGGGCCAAACACGGCCACCCCCGCGTTATTGATAAAATGAGAAAGGCTGAAGCCTTTTTGCAGTATTGACAGGGCAAAATTATAAAAAGCTTTTATATCTTCGGTAAGCCTGAGATCCATTTTTTTCTGAAAAAAGTCATGGGAGGAATTTATCGTGGAATTATAAAGAAAAGAAGCAGCCACTGCGTAACCATTTTTCAGATATGTTTCACAAAGGCTTTTTCCTATACCTGAATCACACCCTGTAATTACAACAAGCTGTTTTTCCATATACACCCCCTGCAATACTAATTGTACAGTATGCAATGGAAAAAACAAATGCGTGAAAAGCAGATGGTTGGAAGGTTAGATGCTTAGAAGGCCGGCAAGAGCGAAAGATAAAGCAAAGGCTCCGCTATAGCTTAATTGCTTAATCAGCTGAATAGCTATGTTTTATATAATGCTTAGCCTCGCCATTATTTCCGTGTGGTATGTCTGGGCAAATTGGTCCAAAGGCGTCATTTCATCAAGGTGGTAATGCGATTTTAAATCCGCTATATCGCGGGCAAAACTTGAAGGGTTGCAGGAAATATAAATAAGCGTTCCTATTTTGGCTGCCTTAATCGCGCTTATTACGCGCGGGTGCATCCCTGAACGCGGCGGGTCAATTACCGCGGCGTCAAAGGATTTGTCTTCCAGAACCCTGTCTATTGTGTCTTCCACTTTGCTTGTAATTATGTTTACGTGTGATATCTTATTCCATTTGATTATTTCGCGCAGGTTCTGGGCAGCGTCCCTGTCTGCTTCAATTACGGTTATGTCCCTGAATTTTTTATGCGACGGAAGGGTAAGCGCGCCGACACCGCCGTACAAATCCAGGACAGATGCCCTGTCAGGGATTTTCTTGCCGACAAATTCAGCCATTTTTTCCATCATAACCGCGTTTACCTGAAAAAAGGCGCTGTTATTAAGTTTAAACGAGATGCCCGCGGCGGTTTCTATTATAGACGGCCTGCCGTAAAGAATTTTTTCTCTTGAACCAAAGACATCATTTGTCTCTTCCATGTTAAAGTTGATAAGAATACCCGCTATACCGGGCTGTGCCTGCAGCGCCTGAGCGGCACGCAGGATAAACTGTTTTGGCTCTTTGCCGTTTACCACAAAGGTGATAAGCGCGTCGCCGCGGCTGTTTATTCTTATTGTCACGTGGCGCAGGTAGCCTTTATGTTTTGAAGGGCTGTAAATGGACGCGCTGTGCGGGTTTTCGTTTATAGAGTCAGTAATTATCTTTGCAAGCAGGTTTATTTTCGGGTGCAATAACAGGCACTCATGAATACCTATGACTTCGTGGCTGCGCGCGCGATAAAAGCCAAGTGAAACTTTGCTTCCAATTACCGCCGGCCTGTATTCCGCCCTGTTGCGGTAATGAAGCGGTTCTTCATAACGTATTAAAGGCTTCATAGGCGGGTTTTTAATTCCGGCGGTCTCTTCCATTAGGGACTGTATTATGTCAATTTTAAAATTTGCCTGTGTTTCGTAGGGCATATTCATAAAATCGCAGCCGCCGCATTCGCCAAAATAAGGGCATTCGGGTTTTGTGTAAAAAGGCGACTGTTTTGTTACGGATACCATTCTTGCCTGAATAACTTTATTTTTTTCTTCTGTTATTCTGGCGGTAATTGTGCTGCCCGGAAGCGCGTACGGGACATAAACCGTGCTGTTTTCAAAGCGCGCGATTCCGTCGCCGCCATAGGCAAAGCCGTCAATTGTAAGGGTAATATCCCTGCGCGCGGCAGATGTGACGGACGGCTGCGCGGGGCGCGCCGATGGCTGCCTGTTATTGCCGTGTTTTGCCTGTAAGTGCTTTTTAGGACGCCTGTCTTTTTTTATCATGGCTGATATAATACAGCATGACAGGTAAAATTGGAAGCGCCGAAAACAGCGGGCGCGCCGGGTTTCAAGGGTATGGAAATAGGGGTTAAAAAATGTTATTATATTGGCTTATTAAAGGTTTAAGAATATTAAAAAAAGAGGTAAGGCATAAATGCTTCAGGTAAACAATTTGACTTTGGAATTCGGCGAACAGATGATATTGGACGATGTAACGTTTAATATTCACAGCGGGGAGCGTATCGGCCTTGTGGGCAGAAACGGCTCCGGCAAGACCTCGCTGTTTAAACTTATTTCCGGAGAACTTAAACCGGACAGCGGCACGCTTTCGTTACCCAAGAATTACACTATAGGTTATTTAAAGCAGCACCTTGATTTTACCCAGCCAACCGTGCTTTTGGAAGCATGCCTTGGTTTAAGCGAGGATGAAAAAGACCAGGTATGGAAGGCGGAAAAAATGCTGTCCGGACTTGGATTCTCTGAAGACGACCAGTTAAGGTCGCCGGCGGAATTTTCCGGCGGGTTTCAGGTGCGTTTAAATCTTGCCAAAGTGCTTCTTGCAGAACCGCACCTTTTAATGCTTGACGAGCCTACAAACTATCTGGATATCATATCCATCCGCTGGCTGGCAAAGTTTCTGCAGCGCAGGGAAAATGAACTTTTAATAATCACCCACGACAGGGAATTTATGGATACTGTCACCACGCACACAATGGCGATACACAGGAACAAGATAAAGAAAATTCAGGGGCCCACAGAAAAACTTTTCAGCCAGATAGCCGCCGAAGAGGAAATTTATGAAATTACAAGGATGAAAGAACAGAAGATAAGAAAAGAAGCGGAAGATTTTATAAACCGTTTCCGCGCGCAGGCCACCCGCGCTTCCATGGTACAGTCGCGTATTAAAGCGCTTGATAAAATGGAAAAAAAGGACGAACTTTCAAACATCCAGGAGCTTGGCTTTAAGTTCAATTACAAAAATTTTGAAGCTAAGATGCCCTTAAGGGTAAAGAACCTTTCTTTTGGATATACAGATGACAGGATGCTTATAGAAGACCTTTCAATTGACGTGGAAAAAAGGGACAGGATATGCGTCATTGGAAAAAACGGCAAAGGAAAGTCCACTTTACTGCGCCTTTTAGTGGGCGAGTTGGAGCCAAAAGAAGGAACCGTAAAATTACATCCTGAAGCCAGTGCCGGGTATTTTGGGCAGACCAATATAGAAAGGCTTGATTCGTCGCTTACAATTGAAAGGGAACTTTCAAAAGTAAGGCCGGATTTAAAATACAGCGAAGTAAGAAAGGTCTGCGGCGCTATGATGTTTTCCGGCGACCTTGCGTTAAAACAGATATCCGTACTTTCCGGCGGGGAAAAAAGCCGCGTATCGCTGGGTAAAATTCTGCTTAACCCCGCGAATATATTATTGCTTGACGAACCAACAAACCATCTTGACATAGAGTCGTGCGATTCTATGGTGCTGGCGCTGGATAACTTTGACGGCGCTGTTATCATAGTAACGCACAGCGAGCTTTTTCTGCACCACCTTGCCAACAGGCTTATTGTTTTTAACAGGGATAAAGTTTCTGTTTTTGAAGGGTCATATCAGGAGTTTCTTGATAAAGAAGGATGGGAAGAAGACGAAAAGAAACCAAAGAAACAGAGAGTTGAAAAAGACAGCATAAAGCAGAAAAGCACGCGCGAAGAGCTGGAAAAACAGCATAAGAGAATCGCGGCAAAGATAACCGAAGCGGAGAAAAAGATAGATGAAAATGAAGAGTTTATGGAAGCGCTTAACATAAAACTGGCTGACGCCTATACCAACGGTGAAAAAGACATAATTCAGCAGTTAAAAGCCGAATATGACGAGTTCCGCAAAAAAATGGACAACGGGTACAGGGAACTTGAAGTTATGATAGAAGAGATGGATAAAATAACATCAAAGCTAAAAGCCGAAGAACAGGCCTAGGTTTTTTTGCAGTTTAAATTATTTTGATTTTGTTTTGGTAGACGCGGGTCTTCAGCCCGCGGTTGGAGCGAGCTTGCGAGCGGAAATCCACGCGATGAAGCGAATATATGAGCGAAAGAAGCGGGGACATCTTTAATAAGGGTTATGTGTATTTTTTTAGTTCACGCCGCGAATTGGTATTCTTGCATCCAAACAAGCTTGAAATCATCAGAGAGGTTAACGTCATTGGCAATCGGGGGCTCGCGCAACATCCGAATCTGCCGTCGTGGCATTAAATCCGTCCTGCCGCATATATAGTAAACTTGCGCGGCGCTTCTAAAAAAACACACATAACCCTTATTTGTTTGTTACTGCAGTTCGATTGTATTATGATCCGCCTATCTGCCGAGCCGCTGAGCCGCAGTCTTTATAATTTATGTTATAATAATTATGGAAACAAATACATTCCCTGGAGGGTGCTATGCCTGAAGAAAAAAACGGGATTTATTTCAGGAAGTGGGGGGTAAAAAAACCTAAAGCGGTCATCATCGCGGTTCACGGAATGGGGGCGCATACTGACAGGTGGAAATTTCTTGCTGAATTTATGAACACGAAAAAAATCGCGGTTTATGCCGTTGAACTTAAAGGTTATGGTGTACTTGCGCAGGAACCGGGTTATGCGAAATCTTTTAAGGTTTATTACAGGGACATTGCCGCGCTAAAAGCCATGGCAATAAGCGAAAATCCAAACGCGCCTGTTTTTATAATCGGCGAATCTATGGGCGGGTTAATATCACACATTAACCTTATTGAATATGACCAGAATTACAGCGGAGTTATTGAAGTTTCGCCTGCGTATATGGACAATATGAAGATGAGTATTGGCTACAGGTTAAATATCTTTTTAAACTCTGTCATCAATCCCAAAAGGCCTTTTGCGATGCCGTTTAAAAGCGAGGAGCTTACCCACGATAAATCGGTTTTGCAGTGGCTTAAAAAAGAGAAAAAAGAGCACCGTTTTGCGGCGGCAGGCCCGCTTAGGGAAATTCTCTTAAAACAGATTAAGGCGGGGTTTAAAACCGGCAGTATAAAAATACCCGCGCTGTTTCTGATAGCGGATCAGGATTATCTGATTAACACAAAATCAATGGAAAGTATATTTGGTAAAATCAAATCTGAAAAACGCCTTATTAAATATGAAAATACATATCACGCGCTTACAATAGAAAAAGACAGAAAGAAGATTTTCGCGGATATTTATAAGTGGATGACAGAGACTGTAAAAAAAGGCGGCGGAATTCAGAACACAAAGTGGAAAAAATAAGGGGTCAGTATCAGGGGGTTAATATGAAAAACTTATTAATAGGTGATAACGGAGAACCTGTTTTTGGTTTTCATAAAGGGCCTATAGAAAGCCTTAATATTAATCAATATGTGCTGCCGGGCAAGTTTAAAATGCAGCCGTTGGGAAGAAAATTAATGGAAATTTTCCGCCATAAAAGATGGCTGTTTACCGGAATATACTGTAAAGATCTTATTTTTGGCATGGCAATTGTCCACGCCGGATATCTTTCTGAATTATTCCTGTATGTTTTTGACAGAAAAGATAAAAGCATAAAAAAATATGATTTTCTTGTCCCGTTCGCGTTAAATACAAAATTTACGGGAAGCGCGTCTGATGGGGAATTTAAATTTAGAAATTCAAGGGCTGACGCGAAGGTTATATTAACCGCAAAAGAGGCTTTGGTTAAATGCGAAATTCATAAAAAAGCTAAAATTGACATAACGTTTACGCGCTTTGCGGACAGCTTAAATCTTGTGACAATGGAAGGTAATCAAGGCTTTAACTATACAATGAAAGAATGCGGAATGAAGGTTAAGGGTGCTATGAACATTGAGGGGATGGTATATGTCATTGATAAACCCATACCTGCCGGCAGTATGGATTTTTCGTTTGGCGTTTTACAAAGGCGTACTGTCTGGGACTGGGCGTCAGGGTGCGGAACGGACACAAAAGGTAATAATATCAGCTTTAATTTTTCCCGCGGCATAAATAAAAACGGACACTCTGAAAACGCGTTCTGGATTAACGGCAGGCGGTTTGACGCCGGAATAACAAATTTTTGCTACGATGAAAAAGATATGATGAAAGAGTGGAAAGTGGAAAATAAAAACGTAAATATTGTGTTTAAACCGGAAGGGCAAAGGGCTGCCAATATCAATGTCCTTTTAATAAAAAGCGTTTATACCCAGCCGTTTGGCAGATTTTCAGGATATATAAAGGACGGAAAAAAGAAATATATTATCAAAGAAGCGTACGGCGTAACAGAAAAACACGAAGCAAAATGGTGAGTTTTTAACCCATAGATTATTATCCCATATCCCATAAATAGACCATAAACTATCATGATGTCAGAAAGTTTAATTGAAGTATTTAGTTTTACTTCCGTCCCTCTGTCCCTCTGTGCATCCGTCCCTCGCGATTTTTCTTCCAGGCCGCCCTGCAGGGTTGGGTATATTTTTTCAGGGCGCGCCGCAAATTGGTATTCTTGAAGGTAAACAATCTTGAAATCAGCACTATGTTAATGTCATTGACAATGGGGAACTCCCGCAGATACGGATTTGCCGCCGAAGCATTAAACCGCCCCTGCCGTATAGGCACTGTGCTTGCGCGGCACACCCTGAAAAAACACACCCAACCCCCGCATGTGTTAATCTAATTTTCGAATCTAGAATTTTGATGTTTTTGGTTTTCACTTCCAAGCCACATAGCTGCCAAGCTGCGGTTTTATTTATGGGATATGGGATAAAAGTTTATGGGATAGTGCTCTTTATTTCTCTTGCCGCTACCACATTTATTCCCGACCCCAGCGCGTTTTCAAGGATAATCTGATTTATCTTCACCGGGGCGGTTACTTTTATTGTCCTTAATGCATCTGCAAGTTCCATTATTTTATCCTTAGGGACAGGTGATTCTGTCCAGACAGGGCATAAAGGCAGCTCTCCTCCAATTACCTCCACGGTTGTGGTAAGTGTGCGGCGCGGGTCGGTTACTTCCGCTTTTACATAATCAACGCCAAGTTTGCAGTTGTTGCCGGTAATTTCTGTTATGACGCCGCTGCCGTCAAGCGTGGTGGTTATTTCGCACCCTTTGGGGCATCTGATGCATATGAATTTTTTTGTCATATCGCCCTCACTTTTAGGGCGCCGGATATACCTGCGGTTTTTTCCATGAAAAGTTTTGGGTTTATTTTTAGCGTTATCATCTCCGCGGGGCGCGCGTATTTTTCCCTGAATGAAAGCACCACATTATCGCCGTCTGTCAGTTCGATTTTAACAGGGGAAGGGAAATCTTTTGTGACCCTAAGTTCAATTAAAATTTGGCCTTCATCGTTTAATCTTTTATTTATTGCCTGCGGCACAACTGTCCTTACGTTTTCGCCGGGCGTAATTTTAATTGTGTCCGGCGATGACGGGTTTTTTTCAGACGCAAACAATGCCGCGTTTTTACCCGCGGTAAAGCCTGCTTCAGAAACATAATCCACAAGGTCATATATTGTGACAACGTTACCCGCGGCAAAGATGCCGGGTATATTTGTAGCCATTTTTTCATCAACTTTTGGCCCGCCTGTAAGCGGGTCAAGTATAACTCCGGCTTTTTTTGAAAGCTCGTTTTCAGGAATTAATCCCACTGACAAAAGCACGCTGTCACAGGCAATAATATTTTCTGTTCCCGGAATCTGTTTTAAACTTTCATCAACTTTTACGGTCTCTATGGATTCAACCCTGTTATTCCCGTTAATTGTTTTAATTGTGGTGGAAAGTTCCAGCGGGATATTAAAGTCCTGCAGACACTGAACGTAATTTCTGCGTAATCCCGTCAGGTAGGGCATAAGTTCCACAACCTTTATTACGTTTGCCCCTTCAAGCGTAAGCCTTCTTGCCATTATCATTCCAATATCCCCGGAGCCAAGTATTACAAAGTTTTTACCCGGCATAAACCCTTCTATATTTACCAGTCTCTGCACCATGCCCGCGGTAAAAACGCCGGCAGGCCTTGTGCCGGGAATTCTTATCTGTGCCCGTGTGCGCTCCCTGCATCCCATTGCCAATACTATCGCGCCCGCTTCAAACTGCATAAACCCGTTTTTGCTGGTAGCGTAAATAACGCGCTCTTTGGTGATGTCAAGTACCATTGTGTCAAACACCATTTCTATCCCAAGTTCCAGCGCCTGCGTGATGAAATTGTGCGCGTAAGAAGGGCCGGGCATGTCCTTTTTAAATATTACGGAGCCGAATCCGTTATGGATGCACTGTGTAAGTATGCCCCCCGGTTCGTTGTTCCTTTCTATTATAAGTACACGCGCTGCGCCGGTTTTTTTTGCCTCTATAGCGGCGGCAAGCCCCGCAGGCCCGGCGCCGATTACTATGACATCGTAGATTAAAGGCATTTTGTCCTCCGAAAAACCAGATTGCTGCCTTTTCCTTTTTTTGTAATTTCTGTTTCGTCAATTCCAAGTTCGCGTGCCAGTATCTGTATCACGCGCGGATAATCAAAGGCGCCCTGGCAGCGGCCTGTGCCAAGCCACGTCCTGCGTTTTATACCGTCATACGTGCGCGCAGGCACAGGGGAATGAATGGCGTCTATAATTTCGCCTTCTGTCACTTCTTCGCAACGGCATACAATTCTTCCGTACGCTGGGTTTTGTTTCACAAGCTGTGCTTTCTCCTCCATAGACATTCTGTGAAAATGGGGGAAGGGTTTTCTTACGGGGTTCCAGGATTTTTTTTCTTTAAAGTTTTCTCCGCCTTCTTTCATAAGTTCTATTGCTTTTAACGCAATTGCGGGCGCGGAGGCAAAGCCCGGAGATTCTATCCCGCATATATTTATAAAACCGTTTACGCTTTCAGGCCTTTCAATAATAAAGTCCCTGTCGCCGCTGCCTTTGGCGCGTATGCCTTCATACATTGCAATCGCATTGCGCTCGTCAATTGAAGGGATAAGTTTTTTTGCACCCGAAATTATCGCGGCCATGCCCGAATCGGTGGTTGATGTGTCCTCTTTATCAGAAGCGGGTTCATTATCAGGGCCTATTAAAATATTGGCGTGGGTTGTGACAGACACAAGCGTGCCCTTTCCAAGGCCGGACGGCACAGGGAACAGGACATTGTTAATCTGAAATTTTGCCGCGTCAAATACAAGATAGCCGCCTTTGCGCGGTATTATTTTGAAATCTTTTCTTATACCGGCTTTGTGCGCGGCTTCATCGGAATAAAGCCCTGCCGCGTTTATTGCCCAGCGGCATGAAAAACCGCCTTTGTTTGTTTTTATTCCGGTGATTTTACTGTCTTGAAAAATAAAATCAGTAAATTCCGTTTCAAACAGATACTGCGCGCCGTTAGTTACGGCATTTTCTGCCGCCGCAAGCACAGCGCCAAAAGGGTCTATTACCATAGCAGTGGGAGCCCACAGCACGCCCGAAACCAGCGGGTTAATAAGCGGTTCTTGTTTTATAAAGTCTTTTCCGTTTATAATCTCCAGCCCGGGAATTTTGTTTGCCCTGCCGTTTTCAAGAAGTTCATCAAGCGCGGGAAGTTCCTCTTCTCCTATTGCCGCGACACAGCTGCCTGTTTCTTTGTGCATGATTCCAAGTTCGGGCGCAAGTGTGTGCCATATTTTATTTCCTTCGGCGTTCATTACGGCTTTCACAGAGCCGGGTTTGGGGTCATAGCCCGCGTGAATAATAGCGCTGTTGGCGGAAGAAGGGCACATGCCTACGTCCGCCTGTTTTTCAATGACAAGTATGGAAAGTTCATACCGTGATAAATAGCGCGCGATAAGCGAACCGACAATGCCGGAGCCGATTATAATTACATCATAGTTTGTTTTCATCTGTCCCTTTTATAATTGTTTTATGGCGATAAAATTAAATCCAGCCCTTGCTTCGTTCCACTGCTTTCTTCCACTCTGAAAAGTATTTTTCGCGTTTTTCCTGCGCCATCTGCGGTTTCCACTCTTTTGCAAGCGCCCAGTTTTTGCGGATTTCATTTTTGTCTTTCCAGAACCCAACTGCAAGCCCTGCCGCGTAAGCCGCGCCAAGGGCTGTGGTTTCCGCAACTTTTGGCAGGATGACATTAACATCAAGGATATCCGCCTGGAACTGCATTAATAAATTACTTGCGGTCATACCGCCGTCAACTTTCAGGGATTTTAAATTTATACCGGAATCTTTTTCCATGGCTTCAAAAATTTCGCGCGCCTGAAAGTCAACTGCTTCCAGAACCGCGCGCGCTATCTGCGCCCTGCCGGTAAAATGGGTAAGCCCTATTATCAGCCCGCGCGCGTCGCTGCGCCAGTGCGGTGCGAACAACCCGGAAAAAGCGGGTACAAAATAAACACCGCCGTTATCTTCAACTGACTCCGCAAGTTTGTCTATTTCCGGCGCTGAAGATATTATGCCAAGCTTGTCGCGGAACCACTGCACCAGCGAACCTGCAACCGCCACAGAACCTTCCAGCGCGTATACGGGTTTTTCGCCCTCTATTAAATATCCCGCGGTGGTAATAAGCCCGTTTGAAGATATTATGGGTTTGTGTCCGGTGTTTAAAAGAAGAAAGCACCCTGTGCCGTATGTATTCTTGGCGTCGCCTTCGTCATAACACGCCTGTCCAAAAAGCGCGGCCTGCTGGTCGCCAAGGCAGCCGGTCACAGGAATTGATGTTTTAAAAACACCGTCCGGTTTTGTCACGCCGTATGCCGACGCGGAAGAAGAAGGGCATATTTTTGGAAGTATTGAATCCGGTACTCCTAACTGATTCATCATTGATTTGTCCCACTTAAGGGTTTCAATGTTCATAAGCATTGTGCGGCTTGCATTGGAAACATCGGTGGCGTGGACGCCGGTTAAGTTCCATATTATCCACGCGTCCATTGTGCCAAAAACAGTACTGCCTGCTTTAACCGCGTCCGCGATTTTTGGGACATTATCAATAAGCCATTTTATTTTTGGCCCCGAAAAGTAAGTTGCAAGGGGAAGGCCGGTTGTTTTCTGAAATCTGTACTGGCCGCCGTTTTTAGCAAGGGAATCGCAGATATCCGCTGTCCTTAAATCCTGCCAGACTATTGCGTTATAAAGCGGCGTTCCTGTATTTTTATCCCATATTACGGTTGTTTCGCGCTGGTTGGTAATTCCTATTGCTGCTATTTCTTCCGGTTTTATTTTTGATTTTAAAAGGGTCTGTTTAATGCATTCCTGTGTGTTCTCCCAAATTTCCGCGGGATTATGCTCCACATATCCGGCCTGCGGGTATATTTGTTTGTGTTCTATCTGGTGGGAAGATACAGGCTCGCCGTTTTTGGTGAAAAGGATAAAGCGGGTGCTTGTGGTTCCCTGGTCTATAGCGCCTACATATTTTTTTTCGGACATTTGACCCTCCAAAAATAGCTTTAATTAATTATACAAAAGGACAGGGGATATATAAAGGTAAATAATGCGCAGCTCGGAGGGACGGAAGTAAAGACAACAAATATAAAACAAAACCCGTGTGAGTTATTGAGGGTTTTAAAACAGGGGCCTGGTGTGTTTTTTCAGTGCGCGCCGCGTAAGTATAGTGTGTATACGGCAGGGGCTGTTTAATGCATCGCCGGCATATTTGGATGTGCCGGCAGTTTGCGATTGCCAATGAATTAACATACCTGTTGATTTCAAGTTTGTTTGGATACAAGATTACCAATTTGCGGAGCGTGCTGAAAAAATATACCCGGCCCCTGTAAAACATGAGGGACGTAAGCAAAAGTAAGCAGTTAAGCAGTAGGCAGATAAGCATAAGCGTAAGATAGAAGTTTTTCGCTTCTGCTTAATTGCTTAATTTGCTAAAGCGCTATGTTTAAAAAAATACCTGAGTGATTTTAACCTTGTTATCTTTTGAAACAGATACGCCTGTTCCCACTTTTGTATAACCTTCATTCATAATATTTTTTCTGTGGCCGGGGCTGTTCATCCAGCCGTCAATGGCTTTTTCCGAAACCGTAATAGGCGGTTCTATAATCGGTTTATGAACCCCGTCTTCCACCATAATTGCCTGATGTTCGTAAATGTTTTCACCGACGCCGCGACGGATGCCGTTTTTTAATTTTTTATCAGTTTTGAAACCGGTTTTTTTTGCCCTTGCTGTCGGGTCAAGGCCGTCGGGGTTTACATGGGAAGTATAAGAGCGTTTTACCATGTCGCGGCTGTGGTTCCGCGCGATATTGGAAAGTTCTTCGCTGGCAGCCAGGGGTTTTAGCCCGTGCTTTACCCTTTCCGCGTTTACAAGCTTATAAACGCGCGCTTCGATCATGCGCGTATAATCATCCGCAAACAGTGCGGCGCCAAAGAGTAACACCAATAATGCTGAAAAAAAGGTTCTTTTCATATAATCACCTCTATAAACAGTATAATCGAATAATAAGGGATTATAAATAAAAAAATCTGTTTAATTTTAGTACAGTTGCGCATTTGCGCACATGCGCTGTAATGCGCATAAAGTTGCACAATTTGATTCTGTATGTGCCTAATAAAATAAGGCATTTCTATTAAAGGGATAACGGTATGCTTATTGCTTGTATGTATTGTAAGAAAATATGGAGGGACAAAAATGAATACTGAAGAGATAAATGAAATGCAGATTGTGACCGGGGTAAGAAAGTTTCTTGATGCGGTATTTGTGCTTACAGACGAGAAAAACGGTTTTAATTCCACGGCTTTAAGGGTTGAATTGCGGAAAAATGCCGTGGATATGTTTAAAGGCATTCTTGACGGTTTTGAATCGGTTGATACGGCATTTAAACTGCAGCAGGCGGTAAAAGTCCGAGGGCTTCTTATAAAAGTACAGTTTAAGCTGTGTGAATCTCTTGAAGAAGGCGTGGTTAACAGGGAAAATTTTTATACCATGCTTAGCATGACTAAAATGCTAAAAAATAAACTTGAATTATTCCGTGATAACCTTGAAGAAAGAAATATATTCAGGGGCTCAAGGCCTTCTATTTAATCAGGTGGTGATACTTTTTTTCCACATGTTTTCTTTTGACTTTTAAGGTCTGTGTAAGTTCATCGCCGATGGAAAATTTCTTTTTTAGAAGTACAATGTTGGTGATAGCTTCCCAGGGTTTAAAGCCGCTTTCCCTGTTGATAAGTTTTTTAAAATCTTTCCGGACTTCTTCGGAAAGCCTGCTGTGCATGATGATTTCGCCGCTTTTATGCATAAGTTCTTCAAAGGATATCTTCCATTTTTCCGCGAACTCTTTTAACCGTTCTTCGTTCATGGAAATAAACGCGGTAAGACCTTTTTTATCCTGGCCAAGCACAACCGCGTGTTCCACAAAATCCGATTCTTTAAGTTTTTCCTCTATAGGTTCGGGCTCCAGATTTTCTCCGCCGGACAATACTATAGTGCTTTTTGCCCTGCCCGTAATGGTGTAATCGCCGCTCTCGCTTACGTATCCAATATCGCCGGTGTTCAGCCAGCCGTCAGCTGAAAGTATTTCAGCGGTGGCTGCCGGATTTTTATAATAACCCATCATAACCTGCGGGCCGCGGACGAATAAAATTCCCCTTTCTCCCGGTAATGCCGCGGAGCCGTCTTCTTTTAATATTTTTACCTCTGTCTCGTCAAGGGGAATACCGATTGAACCAAGGGTATTTTTATACACGCGCCTTGTAATGGTGCCGGGCGCGGTTTCTGTCATTCCATAGGCGTTTACAAGTTTTATTCCGACAGAATTAAAGAAAAGGTCAACCGGCATTGGAAGCGAACCCCCGCCTGAAAAAGAAACCCTTAAATTTCCGCCCAGCGCCTGGCGCACGGGGGTGAATATTTTAAAAGCCGCCATATACAGCGGGTGCAGCAGAATAAGTTTAAGCCTGCGGAAAAAAGATGATAATAAAAGGCTTAAAGCGCCTTTCTTTTTAAAATATATCCTGTTGCCGCTGATGGCATTCTGCGTTATAAGCCTTTTTTCAGACAGATTCAGAAAAAAATAAAAAACAGCTTTTTTAACAGGTGAAGCTTTGTCTATTTTGCTTAATATTTTTCTGTGAAAAGTTTCCCACACGCGGGGGACGGAAGCTATCATCTGCGGCCTTTGTGATATAAGGTCTTCCTGCAGGTTTTTTACGGATGAATAAAAAGTTGTTACCCCGCACGCTGCGGTGCAGTATTCGTAAGTCCTTTCATATACATGCCAGCTTGGCAGAACGGAAAGGGTGGTTTCGGCGTCGTCTATTTTAGCTTCAAGCAGCGGGCTTAGGGCGCGTACGTTATGCAGAAAATTTACCTGTGTTAACATTACACCTTTGGGATTTCCCGAAGTGCCGGAAGTATAAATAATGGAAGCAATTCCGGATGGTTTTATTCTCTGTATCATTTCATCCGCTGCCGCGGGAGTTTCTTTAAGGATATTTTTCCCTTTTTCAAGCACTTCAAAATAGTATGTTATTTTTTCAGGGGGAAGGTAATCGGGAATTTCTGTATCGCTCTTATCAACAATAAAAACACGTTCAATAAGGGCAAGTTCCGCGGGCGTAAAATCCACCAGAAGTTCCTTAAGGATGGTTTTATTCTCCATTATTAAAAATGACGAATCGGAATGTATAAAGATGGTATGCAGTTCTTTTGGCGGCGTGTCAGAGCCGCGGGGCACGGAAACCGCCCCTGTCATAAGCAGGGCATAGTCGGTTAAAGACCATTCATATCTGTTGTCAATGAAAAATGACGCCTTTGCCGAGTTTTTTACTCCAAAAAATGAAAATCCGGCGGCAAGGCATTTAATGTCTTCGGCAAACTGCAGCCAGGTTTTTTCTGAAAAACCGGATTCGCCGTTTCTGTACCTGTGGGAAACCCTGCCGGGGAACTTTATGGCGTTTTTTAAAGGTATTTCACAAAGATTCGCGTAGTTCAGTTCCAGTTTCATTTGTCACCGTTTTCCGGTCTTTTTAGACGCATGATTTTAGAAGCGTTAGTAAACAAAGTTTATCAGAATAAAAGGTAAAAGTAAAATTATCTTTAAAGGCAAAAACTTGCTTTGTTGTGTGCGCGTGTATATACTTCATAGCGTAAGGGGAGAAATCAAAAACGGGCGTATTCTTTTAAAATCCCTGGTTCTGTATGTTCTATTTTTTGCAGGGGGCTGGAATGGAAGGACAGGAAACAAACAGAGGGATAATCTTAAGCAGAATATACAATCTTTCCCAGAGTGTAAGGCACGCCAAAATATCAGACGCGCAGGTATTGAAGGAAGACCTTGAAGCGCTTGTGGAACAGTGCGAAGAGGGGCGGATGTTCAGAGTTCAGTCCATGGCGCGTGAAGCCGCGGCAATTGCTGAAAAAGTGGCCCGTAATCCGTCTGCCGCCGAAATGAACTGTTTTCTTGTGCTGGAAGGCATGCTTGAGAAAATGAAAGAAGTATCATTCGGAGAGCGGGCGGAATATAATCCGAATGAAGTATCCGGCCTTGCGTCATCCCTGATGCGGAATATCAAATACAGCCTGAATGAACTTTCACATATCAGCGGGAATTCCAACAGCGACATGTCCACAGCGGTTATGGCCGCGGAGTGGATACTTGACAGGGCTTTTGAGAATAAGATTTCATACGGGTCTGAACGCTGGAAAGATATATTTGAACTGCTGCGGGAAACATATGGAAAAAAAACAGGGACTTTTCGGACTGCAGTGCAAAGTTCAATAGACGGGGAATACAGAAGCGATATAACCAAAGCCGTAGACAGGATAAATACCAAACTTAAAAAAATCAATGAAAACCTTTCAAAAGAGAAGGACAGAACTGTATCGATTATTGAATCCATGGGGGACGCGGTCATAGCTGTTAATAAGGAAACAAAGACAGTAACCATGAACAGGGAAGCGGAAGAACTTATTTCCGCCAGAAGCGGGATAATGTTTAACGAACTGGCGGGAAAACTTAAAAACGAACTGATGACTGACCAGTTTATAAAAGTAATGCAGTCAGGAAAAAAGATAAAAGAAGAAATTACGATAAGAAAGTCAGGAGAGATAAGGACGTTTATCTGTATTTTCGCGCCCATGAAAGGGGCAGGCGTAAAACTTGCCGGCTGCGTGGCTGTGCTGCATGAAATAACAGATAAAAAAAAGATGGAAGAGATGAAAAATGAATTCATGAGCATGGTCGCGCATGAACTTCGAACGCCTTTAACCCCGATACTGCTTTACAGCGACCTGATGATTAAAAGGAATCCGTCCCCGGAAAAAATAAGGGAATATGCCTCTGTGATATACAGGGAGACAAAAAGGCTTGGCGCGCTTATTAATGATGTGCTTGACCTGTCAAGGATAGAATCCGGCCGCGGCCTTGTGGGTTCTTTTGAAACCGCGGATGTTTCTGAAATATTAAGGGAAACGGCCTTAATGTATATGAATGCTTCAGATAAACATAAGATAGTTATCAGCGGATGTGAAAAAGAGGTTACAGTGGAAATTGACAGGGCAAAGATAACCCAGGTTATAATTAATCTTGTTTCAAATGCCATTAAATATTCACCAAAGGGAGGGGAAGTAAAAGTACAACTGAAAGAAAATAAGGATAGTTTTATAATTTCTGTGGCTGATGAAGGCATTGGGATTTCAGGGGAAAACTGCAAAAAACTGTTCCAGAAATTTTTCAGGGTTGAAGACGGAGCCGGGGGAATAATAAGCGGCGCGGGCATAGGGCTTGCTATAAGTAAAAAAATAATAGAGCTTCACGGCGGTGAAATAAAAGTAAAAAGCATTCCGGGAAAAGGCAGCGAATTTTCATTTCAGGTGCCAAAAATCAGAAAAGGGGGCAATAGTAATGGGTAGAAAAGTCATTGTAATGGCGGAAGATGAACCGGTAATCAGGGAGGCGGTAAAGGAAACACTGGAAGATAACTTTGAACTGCACATGGCGGAGAACGGGAAAGAAGTGCTGGAACTTTTAAAAAAAGTAAAGCCTGACGTGATACTGCTGGATGTGATGATGCCGGTAATGGGCGGACTGGAAGCCTGTAAAATAATAAAACACGATGAAAGCACGGCAAAAGTGCCTGTTATCTTTCTTACCGCGAAAGGGCAGATAAACGATGTTGAAAAAGGATTTATGGCAGGCGCGGACAGTTATATAGTAAAGCCTTTTACTGCCGGAACGCTTACGCAGAAATTGGATACCATTCTTTCAAAGGTGGAAGCAAGAAAGAAGATGTATGCGGAGCATAATAAAAGCCCTGAGCAGTGAAAATAAAGCTTAAGAGTGTGTAATTTATCTTATAAATCCTGAACCCGGCAGCACGGTACCGGCAGATTGATTATTGTGTCTGTCTAAGGGGCATAGCCTGTATCTGCCCGCAATCTGTAAAATTTTTTTATTTTTACCGCAGGTTTTTTCTTTTCTTCACGTTTATACATGTGAAGGAAAAAATATGATGTTTAAGGAGTGTTTTATGGAACATAAAAGAGTCTTTTTAAAACTCAGCGCTTTTATGGATAAAGAACTGAATAACGCGGATTCCAAAGAGGTAGCGCAGCACATTATTACCTGTGAAACATGCAGGATGGAACTTGAAAAACTTAAAAGGGCGCAGGAAAAGCTGCTGTCTGTGAAACATGATACCCAAATTGACCCTTATTTCAGGCAGAAATTGTATTCAAAGCTTGAAGCCGCGCCAAAGGTAAAAATTCCTTCCTTTAAGTGGCTGCCCATACCTGTGGCGTTATCCGTATTTGTCCTTATATTTTCGGTTTTAATGCTTTCATCACCCGCGGTTTACGGGGTGACGTCCGATAAAACGTCGGGGATGGTAAAAGAAATAGCGGTGGGTTCTATAATTCCGGGCAGCGTTTTAAATTTATTTGCCCCGGCAAACTATATTGAATTCTGCGGCAGGTGTTCGGCAATGATGTGCGCGTGTTGTGAAGAAAAGGGAATTACAAACTGTCCTGTAAAGGGGTGCAAACATGAGTAGAAGCAGATTCGCGGTATTTGCGTTAGTTGCGGGAATTATCTCTTTTTTAAACCTTTTAGGGCTGGAAAAAGCGCTTCTGGCAATTTTTATGGGAGTGTTCGCGTTAAAAGAAGTGGCGGCAGAAGGAAAAGGCGGAAAAAATTTTGCAATTGCGGGAATAGTGCTTGGTTGCGTGTACATTGTCACGCTTACGGTCATTGCAATTGTAAAAGGTCCGGAAATTTTAAATATGATAAAGGGGAGCTGAAATTATAAAAAAAGGAAAGGATGGTGATATAAAAGTAAGTGTTGTAACGGTATTAAAAAATAAAAAATTGAGGTGCAAGTATGAAAAAAGTAACTTTATTACTTATGGTTTTTGCAATGTTGTTCGCGGTATCGGCATTAGCCGCTGATAAGGCTGTAACTAAAAGTTCAGATATGGAATGCGCAAAGATGAAGATGCAGGGAAAAGACGCAAAAGACTGCATGAATAATAAAGACGGGAAAGGGTGCTGCGGGCTTAACGCGGATTTTTCCGTTAAGAACACAAAGGAAGGCGCTGTAATTGAACTTAAAGCAAAAAAAGACGGCGCTGACGCGGCAAAAATACAGGAATTTGCAAAAGGCTGGCTGGAGAACCGCGGTAAATGCATGGAAAAATGCAAAATGATGAAAGAGGCAAAGTAATTTAAATGATTTTGCCGGGCGCCTGATAAAGGCGCCCGGTATTTATTACGGAGGGTAAAATGGACATAAAGCTTAAAGTACAGGGAATGCACTGCACAGGGTGCGAGGCAAATATAAACGACGCGCTGGTGGAACTGGAAGGGGTAATAAAAGTGAAGGCGGATTTTAAAAAGGGAGAAGTAAGGGTACACTTTGATGAAAAAAAGATAAATTTGGATAAGATAAAAGAAGCGATAGAGGGAGCAGGGTATAGAACAGAAGATTAGAGGATTGGAAGATTAGAAGATTGGAAAAACGAGCGGTTTAAGCTATAAGCAGAAGCGGAAAATATAAAGGTTTAAGCTATAGCTTAATTGCTTAAGTTGTTAAGGTGCTATGTTTTATACTGGTAGGCGCGTCCTTTTAGGGCGCGGCAGTTGATTTATAAATACAGTAGATTAAGCTATAGGCATTTAAGCTATAGCGGAAAAACTGTTCTAAATTCTACGCTTATGCTTAATTGCTTAACTGCCTATAGCTTGAATTTTTTCCTCTGTCCCTCAGGTTTCATCTATGGGATATGGGATAAAAGGTTATGGGATAGAAAATTAGATTTAAAACCGGAGGGAGAAATGCAGGAAAAAGAATTCAGAATTAAGGGGATGCACTGCGCAAGCTGTGTAAGCGTTATAGAGCGCTCTGTTAAAAAACAAAACGGCGTGGAAAGTATTTCTGTCAACCTTGCGCTTGAAAACGCCTCTGTAAAGTATGACCCGTCACTTATAGGAGAGAAAGAGATAGAAAAAGTAATAGAATCGCGCGGATATAAAGTGATAAAAGACAGTGATAAAAGGGATGCGCGAAAAGAAGCGTTTTTTAAATTCATATTCGCCGTGGTGTTTACCTTCCCGGTCTTCATATTAAGCATGTTTATTGCCGCCGGAACCATACCTTTTCAGCCTTATATCATCTGGCTGCTTGCCACGCCCGTACAGTTTGTAACGGGGTTTGAATTTTACAAAAAAACATTTGACGCGTTAAAAAGTTTTTCCGCGTCCATGGACACGCTTGTCGCGCTTGGCACAAGCGCCGCGTATTTTTACAGCGTATACCTGATACTTTCCGGACACGGGCACCATCTGTATTTTGAAACGTCGTGCGTGCTTATAACCGTGATACTGCTTGGCAGATATCTGGAAGCGGCTGCCAAAAAAAAGGCCGCGGATTCAATACAGAAACTTATAGACTTTGCCCCTAAAACAGCTGTGGTCATAAGAAACGGCAGAGAGGAAATAATAATCACAAATGAAATAGAAAAAGGGGATATTATAATTTTAAAACCCGGCGATAAAGCCGCGGTGGACGGCATTATCACGCAGGGAGAGTCATCAATAGATGAAAGCATAGTAACGGGCGAGGCAATGCCCGCGGCGAAAAAGCCGGGGGATAAGGTCATGGCGGGCTCTATTAATAAGGAAGGAACACTTCAGTTTCGCGCGGAAAAGGTGGGGCTGGAAACCACGCTTGGGCGGATGATTGTGCTTGTGGAACGCGCCCAGTCTTCCAAACCGCCTGTTCAGAAACTGGCTGATACGGTATCTTCATATTTTGTGCCTGCGGTAATATTAATCGCGTTAATTACTTTTATTACATGGATGGTATCGGGCAATCCTTTTGATGCCGCTCTCTCGGCGGCTGTGGCTGTGCTGGTTGTGGCGTGCCCGTGCGCGCTTGGCCTTGCAACTCCCGCCGCTGTTATTGTGGCATCCGGCCTTGCGGCAAAATCCGGGATACTGGTCAGGGACGCATCCGCGCTTGAACTTGCCGGAAAGGCAAAAAATGTGGTCTTTGATAAAACAGGCACCATTACAGAGGGCAAACCTGTTATTACGGAGCTGGATGCGTTTGCGGATAATCAGATTAAGAAAGAAGATGTCATAAACATATTTTATTCTCTGGAAAAAAATTCCGGACACCCGCTTGCTTTGGCTATTGTGGAAAATATTGAAGGTAAAATAACGGGTAATTCAAATTTAAAGGCGGAAAACTTTAAGAATTTTCCCGGCAGGGGAGTGGAAGGTGTAATAAACGGCAGAAAATATTATATTGGTAACATGAGATTTATAGAAGAGGCAGGCGCGGATACTGACGGTTGTGCCGATAAAATAATGGAAATGGAACAGTCGGGCAAAACCCTTATGATACTGTCTGACGGAAAAAACTGCCTTGGGTTTGCTGCAGCGCAGGATTTGGTAAAAAAAGATTCATCCCAAGCGGTAGCGCTGTTAAAAGAAATGGGTATTACCGTGCATATGGTGACAGGGGATAATGAAAGGACAGCCGCTGCCGCCGGAAGGCAGACAGGAATAGAAAATATCACAGCCGCGGTTCTGCCCGAAGGCAAAATAAAAGCGGTGGAAAAATTAAAATCAGACGGCATTGTGATTTTCGCGGGTGACGGCATCAATGACGCGCCTGCACTTGCATCCGCGGACGTGGGCGCGGCGTTTGCGTCAGGCGCGGACATAGCGTCAGAGGCCGGCAATGTGGTGCTTATGAAAAACAGCCCGCTTGACGTGGTAAAACTTATTCAGATAAGCCGCCTTACGGTAAAAAAAGTAAAGCAGAATCTGTTCTGGGCTTTCATATATAACATTGTTGGAATTCCCGTGGCTGCAATGGGGTTGTTAAACCCCATGATAGCGGGCACTGCCATGGCATTCAGTTCTGTTTCTGTTCTTTTAAATTCGCTGTCAATGCAGCGTTCACAGCGCAAAAAAATGCGCGGTTAATTTCTGTTTAATACCCTTATTTATAAGGTTTTCTCTGCGGTATGATATTTGCTGATATTAAGGCAGATATTATAATAAGGAGGAACAGATGTTAAAAACCGCAAAATATCTGGCGCCCCTGGTGCTGGCTTGTTTCATAGGATGCGCCACTATGCCTGATAAAAGGGTGCAGAATGTAATGACGCCTGAAGAAAAAAAGCAGGAAATTCAGGCGGTAAAATTAAGCAGGCAATTATGGCAGGCAGGTTCTGTTCTTGCGGGTGTGGCCATAGGGCTTACATCAAATGGTGAACCGGGCATTAAGACAGCTGTTACCTGCGCGCTTCCGGTAATGTTTTTATCAGTCACAAGTTTTGCCAATCTTGCAAGTTACGCGGAAAATGAAAAAGAAAGAAAGTATCTTTTTGATTTTACTGTGGCGGGAGTAACAATGGGGGCTGTGATAGGCGGGCTGTTATATGCCGCTGTTGCGACAGGGCCGGCTGCTTCAAGGACATCCAACGACGCGCTGATTATTCCCTGGATGATAACCGCGTCGGCATTTGTTTTTCCGTCGCTTGGCGTCATCTGGGCAAACATAGAAAACCTGTTTGCCGGAGGCGGTGAAATATGAAAAAAATAACCGCGGCTTTCCTTGTGTTGATAATGGCTGTAAATATTGCCGGCTGCGTCAGCGTCCCCGAGAAAAAATACATGGACAGGCTGACTGATGAAGACAAAAAAGAGGTTCAAAAAGGTGTTGAATTTAACCGTTCCATGTGGCAGATGGGAAGCGCCCTTACAGGCGCGCTGTTGTCAACTTATGGTATGACTGAAAGGGATATTAACGGGAACCTGCTGACATTTTCCTTTGTGCCGCTTTCTTTTGTCACAATAACCTCCCTTTGCAACCTTCATACTTATAGAAAAAATGACGCGGAGAGGACAGGCATGTACATAGGGATGCTTGCAGGGGCAATTGCCGCCGCGGGATTTTCCGCTTTTTATGTTTCAAAAAATATGTCACAGCCAAGCCAGTTTTCGCTGCTTTCAATATATTTAATATGGCTTGTGTTTCCGTTATCGCTTTCCGTCGGCGGCCTTGGCGCCATAATTGGAAAGTTTTTTAACGGGGAATAAAGCTGTTAAATGTTAATGTTATTTTTTCAGTTTAGCGGTTTGGTATAAACTAAAACGGGAACTTTAATTTATTTATGTTAAAATAATAAAAATTTTTAATAAGGAGCTTTTAATGAAAAGGGTGACTATAAAGGATATTGCAAGGGAGCTGGGCCTTGCTTATTCAACTGTGTCAATGGCTATTAATGATGACAAAGAAATAAGCCATAAGACAAAACAGAAGGTAAAAAAAGCCATTGAAAAAATGGGTTATATTCCAAATCAGACCGCGCGCAGCCTTGTAAAAGGAAAAACGCATCATATATCTGTCGTAACTCCCGGGCTTTTTTCCCTTTATGAAATGTATATAGTGAGGGGCATTGAAGAAAAAATGAAAAAAAGCAGATATGACATAATATTAAGGTCTGCCAGATATGACTGGTCGGAAGCTCAGAACGAAATGATAAAGGTCCTGCATGAAAGGTCGTCGGATGCCGTAATTATAATAGGGGTCAAACTGCTTCAGGAAGTTATTAACGAATATGAAAAAGCAAAAATGCCGCTTATAATAATAGATGCCGGAGCGTCAAAAAAAGGCTGTTTTCTTAATATCGATAACCATGAATGCGGAAGGCTTGCCGCCGAACGTTTTATAAAATTGGGAAAGAAAAAGCCCGCGGTGCTTCTTGGAAATACGGAATATGCTTTTTCCCAGGCGGAAAGAAAAAAAGGTTTTTTATCGGCGCTTTCAAAAAAAGGCATTAAATCGGAGAACGTGCTTATAAGCGAAAGTCCGGTGTATCTTCCCGAAGATCTGAAGCTTTCCGGATATAAAGGCGCCGAAAAGATGGTAAAAAAAGGTGCGGACTGCATATATTGCGCAAGCGGGGATTTTACGGCGATGGGCGTTTTTAAGTATTGCGCGGAAAAAGGCATGAAAATGCCGGCAGATATATCAGTGATAGGCACTGATGATTTTGATGTTGCGGATGCCCTTGAAATAACCACAATAAGACAGCCGTTAATCAGGATGGGGGAAAGGGCGTTTGAACTTGCTGAAAATTACGCGGATATGTGTTCTGTAGAAAACGTTGATGAATATTTCGCGCCTGAAATTATTTTAAGAAAAACCTGAAAATTTTCTTGACAATAAGCTGAACAGGGGGTATATTTAAATTAAAACTGAAACGTTTCAGATGTTTTAAAACAAGACCCTGAAACGTTTCAGAATAAAAGGAGGCGCTTTATGGGTATAAAAAAGATGCTTACTGTACTTGCGGCCATGTTTTTTTCGGTTATTGTGTATTCGGCACCTGTTACTGTGGATATGGGGGTGACAGTTAATACAAATACCTGTGATACCATAAACTGGACAGATTCTCAGGGCCTGCCAAGGTCAGCCGGCATTGTAAAGGCCTTGGGCAATCCGCATGGTTATAAAGGAGGTTATCTTTCAAAATTTACATATATGGACGGCGCATCTGCCGTAAATATAAATGAAAGTAATCCTGCCGGAGACCTGTCGGGCCTTGGTTTCATGATAAACCATGTTATATACCTTAAAAGCGGCTATTCGGGCCGCGGCTGGATAAATTCAAAACAAGACGGATTTAACCCCACAACAACTTTACTTTATAAAGGGGATAATCACGCCATTTATGAAACAGAGATGGATATATATGGGGATGACGCAGACCATGCCAAGGGTTCTTTTAAGGCGAAGTGGATATATATGGTAAGGACAGGCAATGATTATATAGTGGATTCTATCGCCTATGATTTTTCATCACAGCCGGCCGGCACATGGGGTCATGATATACGGTCGCCTTACTGCGAAATAAACTGGACAGGGACAGGCGCGTCAAACACGCTTACAGAGAGCATAGACGGAATAGAATTCAGCGCCACAGACAGCAGCGCGGCAAGCTGGATATTTAAAACAACAGGTTCATCTCCTTTTTCATCCGGATATACATATAATACTCCGGGAAAAGGCGTGCCTTACACTCTGCAATGGAAAGACACACCGGACAGGGAAGTAGGGTACGTATCAACGCTGGATTTTACACAGCAGGCGGCAGCGGGCGGTTTTATTTCCGCGCCTGTTAATATAGGAAGCACATCTGCAACAATGCCGCCCAACTGGGGCGTTAATTATCAGGCTAACGGGTTTCAGAACTGGTACGGCGATAAAATGACATGGCAGCTTCCGTACGGCGCGGCAGGCGGGGAATCAAGCCAGGACGGCACGGTCCATAAATCAACTGTCCCTGACTGGACATGGAGAAAAGACTGGCCGGCTTATCCCACAAACGGGTTTACTCTGTTGATTCATACAGGCAAGAAAACAGACGATAACGTAAGAAAACTTGTGACAGAATCATCGGATATACACTCGCTTGTTAATCCGCTGACGGCTTCAACAGGCAGTGTTGTTACAGCCGGAAAAATGAACCTTTACAGCACAGCGGGAAGCTATACATTAAAACCGGCCGGGTATAACCATATATATCACGCATGGGAAGCAAACTGCGCGTCAGACAGCGCGGTTTTAAGCTTGGCGCTTGGCGCTAAAAGCCTTAAAAATCAGACATTCATATTTAATAATTATACGGGTTCCGCCCTGCCTTTAATAAGCGTAAACGGTTCAACTTTGTCGGACGGAACTGATATGTACTGTTCGCTTGATGACGCAAATGACAAATTATACGTTACTTTTAACAGGGTGTTTACCGGAACCACATCAATTGAACTTGGCGGCGTTTCTGTTACCGCGACATTTACAAACACAGCCACGCTGTCAGGGCCGACATTCACTCCGACTGTTACAAACACGCCCGGAGGCGCTGTTGAGGACTGCGTGAATATAAACATAGACCGCTCGCAGGTGCCTTCTATGGCGTTCATGAAAAAACTTACCTTAAAGGTGCATGTGGGCAACTGCGATTCCGTGAAGGTGTACTGCGATTCTGTGGAGATTCCTTCTTCCTATGACAGTTCATCTGATATCTGCATGTTCACGGCTGAAGGAAATGATATTCAGATTGTAAGGACAAATTATTCGGGCGGCGCCCTTGATACTGTAACCAAGGCTGTCCTTTATGATGATAAAAAGTGGGCGTATTCTTTCACTTTTGATGACGGCAGGCCGTCAACCCATGACGTTGCTCTTCCGATATTTGAAGCAAAAGGTTTCAGGGGCGGCGTTGCGCTTAATACTTCGCAGAATCCCGCAACCACAGACAGCTATGGTATGAGCTGGCTGAAACTTGACACTCTGTATTCAAAAGGCTGGAGCTTTTTTGACCATAATTATTCGCATCAGGCTGTAACATGCGACAACATAAGCACCGAAACGCTTCCTGTTAAGCAGGCGATTGAAGCAAGGTGGCCCGGGTACTTGTGCACGCATTTTGTTTATCCGTATGTTAATACAACTAACTGGACATGCATACGGGATTCGGGCCTGATGCTTTCTGCCGAAAATTTTACGGGTAATAATTACGCGGATATTATGCCGCCTAATCCTTTTATTATAAACAGGAATGCTTTTATGAAAGACACAACCGCGGCTTCTTATAATGCAATGGCGGATAGTGCGGCGTCCGACACAAGGCCAAGATGGCTTATTTATTTTACGCATGCGGTGGAAGCCGGCAGTACAGTGCCGGGTGATTATGACACAAATGAAACGGTTTTGTCTGACCATATTAATTATGTGTACAACACATACGGAGCCGGCGGCCTTGACAATATGTGGTTCGCCCCGTCTGATGAAGTTATGCATTATATAGTGACAAGGGAAAAAGCCGTGGTAAGTTTTGTTGGTTCGGGAACATGCGGAGCAATTGTGACCGCAACGCCTTCAAATACAGCAACATATACCGCAACTGCGACGCCCACGTCAAGCGAAGTATGTGTGTTTGACAATCTTGATGACGGAGATTCGGGAAACAGTTTCGGAGGTTTTTGGTATTCTTATGCTTCCGGCGACCCGGATTATCCCGGTGAAACATATATTGCGCCTGCGTCCGGAGCAGCTTCCTGCCCGCCTTCTGCCGGCGGCGCTTTATCAACCGCATATGCCATGAGAATGACAGGCACAGTCGGCGCGGTTAACGCGCCTGATTATCCTTGTATTGGCCTTGGGACGCAGCTTTCTTCGGATGCCGGAACGCCTGTCTTTGATGAAACAGACATAAGTTCATGCACGGGGATAAGGTTTTATGTAAAAGGCGACGGGAAATCCTATTATATAAAGGTACCCTATACAAATTCCGCCGGCGCAACCCTTACAGGTTATGATGATTATAAGTATGTCTTTAATGCCCCTGTTTCGTGGACGCAGTTTAGTGTTCCTTTTACAAGTTTTGCACAGGCCGGCTGGGGAACAGCCGCGGATTTAGTGACTGTATTAACGCATGCAAAAGAATTTCAGTGGCAGACTAATTTTAACGGGACAGCAGGGACTCCTGCTGCGGCAGAACTATGGGTGGATGAAGTAGAGCTTATTGGATGCGCTGTGTGCCCTGCCGCGCCTGCCGTGACTTCAACAATGACACCCACTGCCACGCAGACTTATACAAACACTTCAACACACACAAGCACGTATACATTTACACAAACCAATACATTTACTGACACAATAACACCGGGCGGCCCCACGTTTACTTTTACGGAAACGTTTACGGATACCGGCACATATACCGCAACTTATACAAGCACGCAGACTCCGGCAAATACGGATACAGCAACATCAACTTATACGGACACACCAACCAATACATATACAAACACGCAGACAAATACGGCAACCGCTGTTTTAACTCTGACTTTTACGGCCACGAATACGTTTACTTACACATCTACATTTACAGGAACAAACACGCCGTTAAACACCGCAACATACACAAGGACAAACACTCCCTTAAATACCGCAACTTACACGTTAAGCGCCACGCATACACATACCGCAACGGGTATAGCGTTTACTTTTACCCCGACCCTGACTTACTATGTTCCTGCAACCGCAACGTATACGCCTGATGTATCGGATCAGCTTGAAATTCAGGATGTTTTTGTTTATCCGTGCCCTGTAAACGCGGATGAAGGAGAAGACATTAATATCAGGTTTAACGCCAGCAGGGCATACAGGGAGCTGGATATTAAAATATATACTGTAAGTTCCAGGCTGATAAAGTCAGTTACAACAGGCCCGGGAAACGCGGGATTAAATACGGTTAAAATTCCGAATCGTGTAATTAAAAGCCTTGCTTCCGGCGCTTATTATTACGTGATTAATTCCGAAGATAATAAAAAAGCGGGTAAAATAGATAAGATTATCGTGATGAGAAGGTAAATGGATAAAACCGCGTTTAAAACGGCTGTTTTAGGCGCGGTTTTATTCTTTATGAAAGCCGTTTCGCACCTTTACGGCGCAGTTTATACAATCTGCCCTTCGGGCTGCGATTATGTTTCAATACAGGCGGCATATAACGGAGCTTCAACCGGCGACACGCTGGAATTAAGGGCGAATCTGTCAGAGAACATGACATGGACAACCGCGGGCAAATCGTGCGATATTACATCCCAAAACGGACAGCGTTTTACCTGGGACGGCGCGGATAATTCCGGGGCAACTTTTGTTCTTAACAATATAACAACATCCCTGCCTGCCTGGACAATTTCCGATATTGTCATGAATCATTCAAGTTCAAGCGGAGGCAATGTTATAGAACTGAAAGGGGGAGGCCAGGTGCACCCCAATGTTACAATTGATAACTGTGTCCTGATGAGGACATCGACTTCAACGGTAAATAATAATATTATTGTGAACACTTCATCATGGGATACAAATACCAATGATCAGGTGTCCCTTAACAGGACCGAAATCATCGGCAGTTCATACTGTAACGGTTTAAGTTTTCTTCAGGCCAACGGCGGCGGAAACACTCAGTATACTTATAATCTTACAAACTGCATAATAAGAAACTTTACCGGCGCAATGAGCGCTTTTTATGATGATGTGCCGAATCAGGGGCTTAGGATTCAGGCTTTGAACTGCACCTTTTTTAATAACTATAATGTCCTGCGTTCATCAGGGGACTACAGAAACACTGTGGGGTTTATAAAAAACTGTTTTTTTCTTGCCAATACCAATGATGTTTCAAATCTTCACGCCGGCATGAAACCTTATTTTACCTATTGCGCGATTTCGGGCTCGGGATACGGTACAGGCTGCCAATATAACCCGGCTTTGACGGAAGTGATAGATGCTTCGGTGACAGCTCCTGATTTAAGGCTTTCATCCTCTTCGGTTAAATGCCTTGATTTGGGAACCAACTCCGGCGCGCCTGCTGTTGATTTTGACAATAACGCGCGGCCTTTTAACGGCGTCACTGATATCGGGGCTTTTGAAAGGCGACTTAATATACCAATGATAAAATCCGCTAATCCGATTAAAGGGACTTTTGGGGACACAATAACATTTTGTATTGAATATACAAATGCCAATAGCGAGGCTGTTTCGTTTAATATATGGGATACTGTGCCGTATGCCATGGATTACGTATCCTGCGATTCGGGTTGCGGGGTCAATTATTACGGCGACATAAAGGTTGTATACTGGGTTTACACCCAATTGGCATCCGGAGCAACCGGCACGGTTTGTTTTTCCGCCGTTATCGCCAGATATCCTTAATTAAAACAGCATAATTACGCGCGGGCCGGCCTAAAAAAACTTCATGGAAATAATTATTATGTTTATGTCCGGTTGACTTGTTAAAACCTTATGATATAGTAATTATATGAGTTTTGGGCAGAGGTTTTTGCAGGGGCGTCAGGAATGCGCCCTGTTTTTTAGCCGATATATTTATACAAACAAATCAGGAGGATTAATTATGGAAAAATGGACATGTGTGGTTTGCGGTTATGTTTACGACCCGGCAAAGGGAGACCCTGAACACGGTATTGCCCCCGGAACTTCTTTTGAGCAGATTCCGGATGACTGGACCTGCCCGGAATGCGGAGCTTCCAAATCAGATTTTGAAAAGAACGCTTAAGTTATGCGTGTTGTAATAATCGGCAACGGCGCTGCAGGCGCGACTGCCGCTGAAGAGACAAGAAAAGCTGACGCTGCCTGCGAAATCACGGTAATATCGGATGAAAGATACCCGTATTATTCAAGGCCGCGGGTGATTGAATTTTTAACCGGAAAAGTGCCGGAAGAGAAAATATTTATTAAAAAATCCGAATGGTACGCTGATAATAAAATAGAACTGCTGCTTTCAACTGTTGTGGAAGAAATAAATACGGAGGCAAAACAGGTTAAAGCGGGCGGGGTTTTAATTAACTATGACAAGCTGATTATTGCCGCGGGTGCGTTTTCTTTTGCTCCGCCGTTTCCGGGCGCCAAAGACAAAGGCGTATTCACCCTGCGCACCATTGATGACGCAAAGAATATTATGCAGTACGCTAAGGGAAGAAAAAAAGCCGTGGTAATAGGCGGAGGGCTTTTGGGTATAGAAGCCGCCAACAGTTTAAAAGAGCACGGGTTAAAAGTTACAATAGTTGAAGTGTTTGACAGGCTGCTGCCGCGCCAGCTGGACGCGGAAACGGCGGCTATCTTAAAGGAAAAACTGGAAAATATGGGGTTAAGTTTTATCCTGAATAAACAGACAGCCGCTATTGAAGATGCGTCGGGCAGAAAAACAGTGAAATTTTCGGATGACACATCTGAAGAAACCGATATGGTACTTTTGTCAGCCGGCATAAGAAGCAATTTAAAGATAGCAGAAAATACCGGAATTGAAAAAATGCTTGGAATAAAGATAGACGGGTTTGGCAGGACAAATATTGATTCGGTTTACGCCTGCGGCGATATAGCGGAATTTAACGGCAGGGTGTACGGCATATGGCCTGCCGCGCGCGAACAGGCGGCGGCGGCGGCTTCGCATATAACCGGCGGAAGCGCGGAATATAAAGGCACTGTAATGTCGGTTAAACTTAAAGTGGCGGGTATAGAACTTGCGTCAATGGGCGACGTTTCCGGGGAAGGGACGCAGGCGGAAGTTAAAAAGGAAAATGAAAATTTTAAAAAGATATTCATAAGGGATAATAAAGTTGCCGGCGCAATCCTTATCGGCGACACAAAAGACTATATGAAAATACAAAAGCTTATTAAGGACGGCGGAAGCCCGCAGGAAGCGCTTTAAATAAAAGTATTGACAAAAACGGGGGCGGGTTGTATATTTGTAATTAGTTCAAAGTTGTAATTAATACAAAAACGGAGGGTCTAAGATGAAAATCGGAAAGAAGATGGAAGAGGCAATCAACAAACAGGTTAACGCGGAAATTTATTCGGCGTACCTTTACCTTTCAATGTCAGCCAAGTGCACCGAAGTAAACCTTAAGGGTTTTGCCAACTGGTTTTACGTGCAGTCGCAGGAAGAAATGACGCACGCGATGAAATTCTACCGTTTCATACTTGAAAGAAGCGGACACGCGGTATTCCCGGCGGTTGAAACCGTTCGCGATGACTGGAAATCGCCCCTGGAAATGTTTGAAGCGGCGTACGCCCACGAACAGAAAGTGACAGCTTTGATAAACAATCTTATGGACATAGCCATTGCCGAAAAAGACCACGCGTCCGCGTCAATGTTAAAGTGGTTTATTGACGAGCAGGTGGAAGAAGAGGCTAATTCATCCGAACTGGCGGAAAAACTTAAATTAATAGGCGATTCAAAAGACGCGCTTTTTATGATAGATAAAGAATTGTCATTAAGGGTATTTGTGGATTCCACCCAGGCAGGCGTGTAAACGGGAGTTAAAAAAGTGGAGACATCTGAAAAAACGGAAAAGGAAGTTGCGGCTCTCTTAAAAGGAAAAAAAATAAGGCCGTCGGTAATAAGGGTGAAGGTGCTTAAATACCTTCTTGATAAAAGAAACCATCCCACGGCAGACCGGTTGTTTAATAGCCTTGAAAATGAAATACCCACACTGTCAAGGACAAGTATATACAATACGTTAAAGACTTTTTTAGAAGAAGGCATTGTGTCAGAAATCACCATAGAAGACGGTATTTCCAGGTATGACGCTTTTACGGGAAGGCACGGCCATTTTATCTGTGAAAAATGCGGCGGCGTAAGCGATTTTAATGTCAAATGCGCCACATGCGTGCCGGAATGGTTAAAGGGGTATAAGGTCACGCAGGAACACGTGTATCTTAAAGGTTTGTGTCCGGAGTGCGTAAAGAGCAGGGGGAAAAAATAATGAAAAAAGCATCTGGGAAAAAAGCGGTAAAAGGTTTAAAAAAAATTATAAAGAAAGCCGTAAAAAAAAGCAACGGCAAGGCCGCGCTAAAAACCGGTGACATCGCTCCGGCCTTCTGCCTTAAAGACAGCGCTGAAAAAAACGTATGCCTTAAAGATTTTAAAGGCAGGTGGGTTGTGCTGTATTTTTACCCCAAAGACAACACTCCGGGCTGCACCATTGAAGCCAGGGATTTTTCCAAAGAACTTTCCGGCTTTGAAGAACTTGGCTGTGAAGTGCTTGGCATTTCCGGCGACAGCTGCGAAAGCCACAGGAAATTTATAAAAAACCATAACCTTAAACTTACGCTTTTAAGCGATGAATCAAAAAACGTGCTTAAAGTCTACGGAGTGTGGCAGAAGAAAAACATGATGGGCAGGGAATATATGGGAATTGTCCGTACAACAATTTTAATTGATCCAAAGGGTAAAATAGCATCTGTGTGGGAAAAAGTGTCGGTTGCCGGCCACGCGGCTGAAGTTCTTATGAAGTTAAAGGAAACCGGCGCAAATTAAGAAAAGGAAGGTGGATTAAATGGCTGTAAAAAAGATAGCGCAGGGTATTAATTCGGTGGGGGCTGTTGACTGGGACAGAAAACTTTTTGACGAACTGATACCGCTTCCGGAAGGCACAAGTTACAACTCGTATTTTATTGAAGGCAGTGAAAAGTGCGCCTTAATTGACACGGTGGACCCGGTTAAGACCTATGAACTTTTTAAGAACCTTGATTTTCTGGGAGTCACGAAAATAGATTATGTAATCGCCAACCACGCGGAACAGGACCATTCCGGTTCTTTGCCGGCGGTCTTAAAGAAATTCCCCGGCGCGAAAATAGTGACCAATGAAAAATGCAAAGGTTTTTTAAAGGATTTTATGCCTGAACTTAACGACAGTGATTTTATGGCTGTCGCGGATAAGCAGGAAATATCCCTTGGAAACAGGACGCTTCAGTTTTTTCTTACGCCGTGGGTACACTGGCCGGAAACCATGGTTACCCTTTTAAAAGAGGATAAAATTCTTTTTACCTGCGACTATTTCGGTTCGCACGTGGCTGTTTCGGATATATTTGACACGGCGCACACATATACTTCCGCCAAAAGGTATTACGCGGAAATTATGTCGCCTTTTCGGAATGTGATAAAGAAAAACATGGAAATTGTGCGCTCCATCAATCCGGCAATGATATGCCCAAGCCACGGAGTGGTGCATACCGATCCGGCAAAAGTGATGTCATGGTATGACGAATGGATAAAGGACGACGTGAAAAATTACGCGCTTGTGCTTTATATCTCCATGCATCACAGCATGAAAGCGGCGGCGGAACACCTTGCCGATTCGCTGGCAAATAAAGGGGTAAGGACAAAACTGTATAACCTTTCAAACGCCGATATAGGCGAAATTGCAATGGACCTTGTGGACGCGGCAACGGTTATAGTCTGCGCGCCAACCGTGCTTGCGGGAGTTCATCCCGTGGCGGCCAATGTGGTGTACCTGTTTAACGCGTTAAGGACAAAGACAAAATTTTTATCACTTATAACAGGGTGGAACTGGATGGAAAAAGCGCAGGAAGCGCTTGCGGCAATGGTGCCAAATTTTAAAGGCGAGCTGATAGCGCCGCTTAAAGTTCAGGGATACCCCAAAAAAGCGGATTTTGAGGCCATAGACGCCATGGCACAGGCGGTAGTGGAAAAGCACAAAACAATCAATCTTATTTAAAAAAACGGAGATAAAAAGTGAGCACTGTAAATATTAAAGATGTTTTTAAGGTGGCAATAAAGATAGAGGAAAACGGCAAAAAGTTCTATGAATACGCGGCATCAATGGCGGGAAATAAGGACATAAAAGGCGTGATGCTGGCGCTTGCCAAAGAAGAGGAAAAACATAAAAAGACCTTTGAGAAAATGATGACACAGCTTAAGGGCAAATATTCATTATCGGAGTTCTCTGAACAATACATGGAAAACCTTATAGTTTACATAGAAGAAAAAATTGTTTTTAAAAAGGAAAAGTTTAACGCGGCCGCGGCTGAAAAAAAGATGGATAATATAATTCATGCCGTGGATTTTGCAATGGACAGGGAGCAGGATTCAATTACCCTGTATGAAGGCATTAAAAACATTGTCAAAAAAGAACACGCGGAAATTGTGCAGCAGATAATAAAAGAAGAACAGAACCACTTTTTAAAACTTTCAATGGCAAAAAAACTGCTGGAAAAAAATAAAACAGGAGGAGTAAGATGGCTGAAAAAATGGGGATTTACAAATGTATGGTATGCGGTAATGTTGTGGAAGATATTGTACCGGGAAAAGGGGAACTTATCTGCTGCGGGGAACCCATGAAGCTTATGGATGAAAAAAACAAGGACGGCGCCGGCGAAAAACACGTTCCTGTAATAGAAGCATCAGGGGACGGAGTTTTGGTTAAAATTGGTTCAGTGCCGCATCCTATGGAAGCTGACCACTGGATACAGTTTATAGAGGTGATATCCACGGACGGATTTGTAACAAGAAAAGATTTAAACCCCGGGGACAAACCTGAAGTGTTTTTTCAGATTCCCGTGGCAAAGATATCGGTTGTAAGGGAGTTCTGTAATAAGCACGGCCTTTGGGCGAAGTAGTCTGGAAGCCCGGAAAAACTAGCGGTTTAAGCTATAAGCAGATAAGCAGAAGCGGAAAATATAAAGACTTAAGCTATAGCTTAATTGCTTAATTTGTTAAAGCGCTAAGAAGTTAAAAAAAGGATTTTAAATTTTATACATCACAAGGAGAACGGTAATGGGAAAACTTAAAGGGACACAGACAGAAAAAAACCTTCTGGCATCTTTTGCGGGGGAATCTCAGGCAAGGACGCGTTATACTTATTTTGCAAGCGCGGCTAAAAAAGAAGGGTATGAACAGATTGCAGAACTTTTTATGGAAACCGCGGAGAATGAAAAAGAACACGCAAAAAGATTTTTTAAATTTCTTGAAGGCGGAATGGTGGAAATTACCGCTATGTATCCGGCCGGAGTAATAGGCAATACTTTAGAAAACTTAAAAGCGGCAGCCGACGGCGAACAGGAAGAACACACAGAACTTTACCCGGGCGCTGCGGTAACGGCCGAACAGGAAGGGTTTAAAGAGATAGCCGCCTGTTACAGGAATATTGCAAAAGTGGAAGCGGAACATGAAGCACGCTACCGCAAACTTGCCGCTAATATTGAAAAAGGCGAAGTTTTCAAAAAGTCTCATGTTGTAAGGTGGAAATGCCGTAACTGCGGTTTCGTGCATGAAGGGACGGAAGCACCGGATAAATGCCCGGCGTGCGTCCATCCGAAGGCGTTTTTTGAAATTAAAGAATCCAACTATTAATGTAAAAAGGTATGCGCGCCCCTTTGGGGCGCGCATACCGCTTATAAAACTGCTTTATTAAAAAGGTAAAACGGGGGATTCAATGAAAATAAAGTCAGCCGATAACAGGGTAAAACGCGAAGTATCAATAGTTTTGTCCGGCGAAGCAGGCCAGGGAATCCAGTCAATAGAAACCATCCTTATAAAACTTATAAAACAGTCCGGGTATAATGTCTTTGCCACCAAAGAATATATGTCACGCGTGCGCGGCGGCGTTAATGCCACTATGTTAAGGGTATCGCAGGACAGGGCGGCGGCCCCCGTGGATAAGACGGATATTTTCATCCCCCTTGAAAAAGAAGCGCTTGCAAGATACGCGTACAGGCTTGATAAAAACACAATAATAGCGGGCGATGCGGCATTGTTACAGGATAGCCGTGTAAATGATATTGCTTTTGGCAAAATTGCCGAAGCTCTTGGAAATCCTTTATTTTCTTCCATGGTGGCGGCAGGAGCGGCGTGCGGAATTATAGGCATAGGAAAAGAAACAGCGGATGATTTTATTCAAAAACTTTTCGGTAAAAAAGGCGAAGAGACAGTAAACGGAAATATAAAAGCTTTTGCCGCCGGTTATGAAGCGGGCGCGCGGACCGCGGTTAAAAATAATTTCAAAATTAAAATAGATAAAAATATAAAAATACAGGATGAATTTATGCTGTCAGGCGCGGACGCTGTGGCAATAGGCGCGATAGCCGGCGGCTGCAGCGCGGCATTCGCCTACCCGATGACGCCGGGGACTTCCGTGTTTACCGCGCTTGCGGAATATTCGCATAAAGGGCAGATTGCGGTGGAGCAGGCAGAAGATGAAATAGCGGCGATTAATATGGCGCTGGGCGCGTGGTACGCGGGGGCAAGGGCAATGGTATCCACTTCGGGCGGCGGTTTTGACCTTATGACAGAAGGGGTGTCGCTGGCGGGAATAACAGAAACTCCCGTGGTTATTCACCTGGCGCAAAGGCCGGGGCCTGCAACAGGATACCCCACAAGGACAGAGCAGGGCGATTTAAACCTTGCGCTGCACGCGGGGCACGGCGATTTCGCGCGCGTAATTCTTGCGCCGGGCAATACGCTGCAGGCGTTTGAACTTGCGCGGAAGGCGTTTGACACGGCGGATAAATATCAGGTGCCTGTTTTTATAATGACAGACCAGTATTTTGTGGATACGTACTACAACATACCGCGGTTTGAAGTAAAAGAACACAAAAATCAGAATTATATAGTTGAAACAAAAGAAGGTTACAAACGCTACGCGCTTACAAAAGACGGAATTTCACCGCGCGGCGTGCCCGGGTTTGGCACCGGATGTGTGTGCCTTGATTCAGACGAGCACGATGAAGACGGAAGGATAACAGAAGACTTGTCCGGCATCGGGCTTAAGATGAAAGAAAAAAGGATGAAAAAATCCGCGCTGTTAAACGCGGCTGCAATTAAACCTTCCCTGTACGGAAACAAAAATTATAAAACTATTTTTATATGCTGGGGTTCGGTTTTAAATACAGCGCTGGAAGCCATAAAAATTTCCGGTTTAAAAGACGCGGCAATACTTCACTATTCCCAGGTTTATCCGCTTCATAAAAGCACGGCTGATATAATTAAGAAAGCAAAAAAAGCCGTGATGATAGAAAATAATCAGACAGGCCAGTTTGCAGGGCTTATAAAAAAAGAAACCGGGCTGGATATCGGCCATAAAATTCTGCGCTATGACGGGCTGGCTTTTTCCGCGGACGGGCTGGCAGAATTGATGAAAAAGAGCGCGGCTATTAAAGGAAAGAAGATAAGAAAACCGGCCGAAAAAAAGAAAGGGAGGCGCTGATATGGCAAATTTATACGGCAAGGAAAATGTTGAAATAGCATGGTGCCCCGGCTGCGGAAACTTTGGAATAAGAAATATAGTAATGAACGCGCTTACAGAACTTGCCATTCCCAAAGAGAATCTTGTTTTTGTTTCAGGAATCGGGCAGGCCGCTAAAGCGCCGCAATATTACAATACAAGCTACTTTAACGGGCTTCACGGAAGGTCGCTTCCGCCGGCAGCCGCGATTAAAGCGGCTAACCCGCTGCTTAAAGTGATAGTGGAAAGCGGAGACGGCGATATGTACGGCGAAGGCGGCAACCATTTTATTCACGCCATAAGAAGAAATTCCGACATCACGGTAATTGTGCACAATAATATGGTTTACGGCCTTACAAAAGGCCAGGCATCGCCCACGTCGCGCCCGGGGTTTACCACCCCCGTGCAGGTGGACGGCGTGTTTGAAAACCCGCTTAACCCGGCAGCCCTTGCCATAGCGCTTGACGCTTCTTTTGTGGCGCGCGCGTCAGCGGGAGAACAGGAAAAATCAAAAGAAATAATTAAGGCGGCGATAAATCATAAAGGGTTCGCGCTGGTGGATATTTTTTCCGCGTGTGTGTCGTTTAACAAGGTTAATACCCACAGGTGGTTTAAGGAAAACACATATATAATAGAAGAAGGGTATGACCCAAAGAATAAACCGGAGGCGTTTAAGAAAAGCCTTGAAGAAGGCCCATGGCCGCTGGGTATATTATACGTCAATGATAACAAGCCGGTGTTTGAAGAAAAGCTTGCGCCGTATTTAAACAAAGACAACACCCCGCTGTATATAAGAAAAAGGGAAGCAGGCACGGTAATGGATATATTAAACACAAAGATTTAAATAACGGCTTATATTATGGAGGGTTACAATGTTAAAACCTGGGGAACATGCCGGAGATTTTGTATTAAAAAATCAGTCGGATGTTGAAGTTAATACCGCTGACTTTACGGGAAAAAGGCTTCTGTTATCGTTTCATCCGCTTGCATGGACCGGCGTGTGCGCCAAACAGATGAAATCGCTTGAAGATAATTATGACGCTTTTGAAGATTTAAATGTTGTGCCGTTGGGGATAAGCTGTGACCCTGCGCCTTCCAAAAAAGCGTGGGCTGAATCCCTTGAAATTGAACAGACAGACCTTCTGTCCGATTTCTGGCCGCACGGCGAAATAAGCAAAAAAATGGATGTGTTTATTGAAAAGATGGGTATATCCGGAAGGTTCAATATAATACTTGGGGCGGACAGAAAAGTCCTGTGGTCAAAGATATATCCTATAAAAGAAGTTCCGGATATTAAAGAAGTCCTGGAATTTCTTAAAAAAAGAAAATAAGGGAGGAAATAAAATGGATTGGGGACTTATCATTAAAGCTCTTGGCCTTACAAGCGCGGTGCTTCTGGTTATTGTTTTTATACTTGGTTTTTTCAAAATAAATATTCCAAACAGGATAAAACTGCATAAGATACTGGCTATAGTGCTTTTGTTCACCGCGCTTATTCACGGCGGAATAGTAATTTTTCTTACCCTTAAAGGGTAAAAGGAGGAAAAATGAAAAAATTAATTATGTTAACCGGGTTATTCGCGCTTGTATTCGCGGGAGCTGTATTTGCCCATTCTCCTTCGGGGATATCCATAGAATATGACCTGACGGAAAAAACCGTAAAGGTGATTGTGTCGCACACAAGCAAAGACGTTACAAAGCACTTTGTTGACGAAATTATTCTTTCGGTTAACGGCGTAAAAAAAATAAGCCAGGAAACAACGGTGCAGACGGATGACAAAAGCCAGCAGCTTATATACGCGGTTCCGGAGCTTAAAAGCGGCGATAAAATAACGGTTAAGGCCGTGTGTAACAAATTCGGGGATTTATCAAAGGACTTAAAGGTTAAATAAAAGCGTAAGGGCTGATATTAATAAAGCAGTGTCAAAAAACTGTTCTGCGGGAACAAGGGCTTTGCAGGGACAGCGCTCCTGCGCTGTCCGTCAGGTTAGCAGTTTAAAACATTATCCGTTGAACCGGATGGAGGAATGTTATGGATGTAAAAGACGCGATAAACGCAAGGCGGGCGCACAGGGCGTTTGATGCTGTGGAGATTTCAGATGAAACAGTAAAAGAACTTGCAGACGCGGCGTCCCTTGCCCCTTCATGTTTTAACAATCAGCCGGCAAAATTCATATTTGTAAAAGGAAAAGAACAGCTGGAAAAAGCAAAGGCGGCTTTAAACAAAGGCAATGAATGGGCAAACAAAGACTCCATGATAATAGCTGTGCTTGCAAAAAAAGATTTTGACTGCGTGATTAAAGACAGGCTGTATTATCTTTTTGACACGGGAATAGCGGTGGGAAATTTAATGCTGCGTGCCGTGGAACTTGGGCTTGTGGCGCACCCAATTGCGGGGTACTCTCCGGAAAAAACAAGGGAAGCGCTTTCAATCCCGGATGAATTTGAAGTGGTAACGCTTATTAACGTGGGTAAAAAAGGCAATGACATGTCTATCCTGTCTGACTGGCAGAAAGAACAGGAAGACAACAGGCCGGCGCGCCTGCCCGCGGAAAACAGGTATTCAATTGATATGTATAGCGAAAAGTTAAATGTAAAACCCGCCAGGTGAAAAAGCCGGCAGGGGGGTTAAAGTGAAAATAACAGAAGAACTTTCAATAAACACGCTGCGCATGCTGTCCATAGATATGGTGGAACGCGCGAAATCCGGACATCCGGGGCTGCCTTTGGGCGCGGCGCCTATGATATATACTTTATATTCCAAATTCATAAAGCACAATCCGGCTGACCCGAAATGGGCGGACAGGGACCGTTTTATTCTGTCTGCGGGCCATGGAAGCGCGCTTCTATACTCGCTTCTTCATCTTTATGGATACGGTATTTCATTGGATGACCTGAAAAATTTCAGGCAGTTTAAAAGCATAACCCCCGGGCACCCTGAATACGGTTTAACTCCCGGTGTTGAAGCCACGACAGGGCCTCTGGGACAGGGGTTTGCAATGGGCGTCGGCATGGCAATCGCGGAAAAAACGCTTGCCGGGTGTTTTAATAAAAGAGGGCACAGTATAATAGACCACTACATTTACGGCATTGTATCGGACGGGGACCTTATGGAAGGCGTTGCTTCCGAAGCCGCGTCTCTTGCAGGTACAATGAAACTTGGAAAAATAATTTACCTGTATGATGATAACGGCATTTCCATAGAGGGCGACACGGATATATCTTTTACGGAAAATGTGAAAGCAAGGTTTGAAGCGTACGGCTGGCATACGCCTGTTGTGGCTGACGGCAATGACACTTATGATATTGAAAGGGCGATACACGAAGCAAAGCGGGAAAAAAACCGCCCGTCGCTTATAATTATAAAAACGCATATCGGTTTTGGCTCCCCCCGGCAGGATAACGCGCAGGCTCACGGCGAGCCTCTGGGAAAAGAAAATGTGATAAAGACAAAACAGTTTTTTGGCTGGCCCGAAGACAGGGAATTTTACGTGCCAAAGGAAGTGTCCGATAATTTTAAGGAAATGGCAAAAACCGGAGCGGAAGCGCAGCGCGACTGGAATGAAAGGGTGGAAGCTTACAGGTCATCATTCCCCAAAGAAAACAGGCTGCTGGATAAGTATTTAAGCGGCAGTATTAATGAAGAACTTAAAAAAAATCTGGAATTTTTCACCGCGGGTGAAAAAATTGCCACGCGCACGGCATCCGGAAAAATAATGAATATTATAGAAAAATATATGACGGAATTTATGGGCGGGTCGGCTGACCTGGCGCCGTCCACCAAAACAGAATTAAAAGGGCAGGGAAGTTTTGGCATTTCGGGTATGTGCAGCCGCAATATACATTTTGGCGTGCGCGAGCACGCAATGGGCGCGATTGTAAACGGCTTGGCGCTGCACGGCGGCATTATCCCGTATTCCGCCACATTTCTTATATTCTCTGATTACATGAGGCCCGCGATACGGCTTGCCGCGCTTATGAAAACGCATTCAATATTTGTTTTTACGCATGACAGCATAGGTCTTGGCGAAGACGGCCCCACGCACCAGCCGGTGGAACAGCTTCCGTCGCTTCGCATGATACCGGGGCTTACCGTGATAAGGCCGGCGGACGCGAATGAAACCGTGGCTGCGTGGTACATGGCGGTAACGCAAAAAATGCCTTTTGCCCTTGTATTCACGCGGCAGGACCTGCCTGTTTTGGATAATGAAAAATATAAAGTTTTTGAAAACGCGCAAAAAGGCGGGTATGTGCTGGAACACGGCGGTGAAAAACCGGATGTGTTAATAATAGCCACGGGTTCAGAAGTGCATCCCGCGTTAAAAGCCGCGGAGCTGTTAAGAAACAGGCATTTAACCGCAAGGGTTGTATCGCTTCCGTCCTATGAAATGTTTTTAAGGCAGACAGAAGTTTACCGTGAATCAGTAATACCTTCTCATTTAACAAAACGTATTGTTGTGGAAGCTTCGCATCCCGCGTTTTTTAAAGGCCTTGCGGGAGATAACGGAACAGTGATTGGTGTGGAAAAGTTTGGCGCGTCAGCGCCGGGCGATAAAGTGATGGAAAATTACGGCATGGCCGCAGAAAACATAGCGGCAAAAGCGGCAGAGCTTCTTAAAAAGAATTAATATCCGGAGGTTAAAATGAAACTTGCTGTAATAGGGCTTGGCAGAATGGGATTAAATATGGCGCTGCGCCTGGCGCGCGGCGGGCATAATGTTGTTGCATATAACCGCACGCAGGAAAAAACAAAAGAAGCCGAAAAAGAAAAAGGGATAGAAGGCGTGTATTCGCTTAAAGAGGTTGTGGATAAACTTGACGCGCCGCGCGTGGTGTGGCTTATGCTGCCTGCGGGCGAAGTGTCGCAGCGGCACGTGGATGAATTAAAGGCGATGTTAAAAGCGGGCGATATTATTGTTGACGGCGCGAATTCGCATTATAAAGACGGGATAACACGCGCTGAAGAACTGAAAAAATACGGGATCATGTATGTGGACGCGGGCGTGTCCGGCGGCGTGTGGGGTTTAAATTACGGTTATGGCATAACAGCAGGCGGCAGCAAAGAGGCTTTTAATATAATAGAACCGTTGTTAAGAACTCTTTCTCCTGAAAAAGGGTATCTGTACTGCGGCAGGGCGGGCGCGGGCCATTATGTAAAGATGGTGCATAACGCGATAGAGTACGGCATGATGGAAGCGTACGCCGAGGGGTTTCAGATATTAAAAGCCTCGCCTTATGCCGATGATTTTGATTTAAAAAAGATTGCAGGGGCGTGGAATCACGGAAGTGTTATAAGGTCGTGGATGCTTGGGCTTTTAGAAAATGCTTTTGAAAAAGACAAAGGCCTGTCTGCAATTCAGGGATATGTGCAGGATTCCGGCGAAGCGCGCTGGGCTTTAAAAGAAGCGGTGGATTCGGGCGTGGCGGCGGATGTGATTGCGGCTTCTTTATTTAAAAGGTTTAATTCAAGGCAGAAGGATGTCTTTGCCAATAAAATAACGGCTGCTTTAAGAAATGAATTCGGCGGCCACGAGACTGCCGGCGCGGACGCGGACGTAAAAACCAATTCAGCTTCGGCAGGCGCGGTAAAACATTCCGGGAGAAATGATGGAAAATAAGGGCGATAAAGTTCAGGTGCATCTTAACACGCAGGCGCACGCCGCGTGTGAAATTCAAAAAGGGGTAAAATGCGGGGTGATAATACCGGGCGCCTCAGGCGATTTGGCTTTCAGAAAGCTTATTCCTTCCTTATATAACCTTTACTGCGCCGGCAGGGTGCCGGAAGAGTTTTTTGTTCTGGGGTACGCGCGCACAAAGATGGACGACAGCGTATTCAGAAAGACAGTTGAAGAATCGGTCAGAAAGTCGGATAAAACGGTTATTGAAACGCGGCTTACGGATTTTCTGCAAAGGTGTTTTTACGTCCCCGGCGGTTATGACGACAAGGACGCCCTTTTAAACCTGAAAAAACGCGCGGATGAACTGGCCGCGAAATTTGATACAGGCGGCAGCCTTATTGTCCATATGGCAACACCGCCGGATGTATTTGGAAAAATTACAATGTGCCTTCATGAAGCCGGGCTTTTAAAAAAAACAGATGATAAATCCTCTTTTATAAGGGTTATGTATGAAAAACCTTTTGGGCACGATACGGACAGCGCCAAAGAACTTAATCTTCAATTACTTCAATACCTTTCTGAAGGGCAGATATACCGTATTGACCATTACTTTGGCAAAGAGACCGTGCAGAATATTCTTGTATTCCGGTTTGCCAATATGATTTTTGAACCGGTTTGGAACAGCGAATACATTGACCATGTTCAGATAACTTTCGCGGAAGATATCGGCGTGGAACACAGGGCCGGGTATTATGAAAAGTACGGGGCGCTGCGCGACGTTTTTCAGAATCATATGCTTCAGCTTGCAGCCCTTATAGGTATGGAGCATCCCGCGGGCCTGGATGAGGACAGCGTAAGAAGTGAAAAGATTAAGTTTTTTAAATCAATAACCCCATTTGATGAAAGTAAATTAAAAGACAGTGTAATTATGGGGCAGTATGGCGCGGGTAATAATATGACAGGCTACAGGCAGGAACAGGGGGTTAATTCAGATTCCTGCACGGAAACCTATTTTGCCTTAAAGATGTTTGTGGATAATAAACGGTGGGAAGGCGTCCCTTTTTATATAAGGGCGGGAAAAAGGCTGAAACGCAAAATGTCGCAGATTGCCGTTGTGTTTAAAAAAGTGCCTTCATGCATGTTCTGCAGGGAACATCAGGGCAATGCAATGTCTCCCAACATACTGGTATTTGCAATTCAGCCGGAGCAGGGCGTAAACCTTACCTTTCAGGCAAAAATGCCGGGTTCTAAAATGTGCCTTGCCCCGCTTGAAATGAAATTCAATTACAATGATTTGTTCGGCGGGCAGAGATCCGATGATTATGAAACCCTTATACTGGACTGCATGCGGGGCGACCGGACGCTGTTCTGGAGCAAAGAAGGGGTTGAAATATCGTGGCAGCTTCTGCAGCCTTTGCTGCAAAAGTGGGAATCGTGCGGCATGGGCGAAAAACAGCAGTTTCTTAATATGTATCAGGCAGGCTCATGGGGCCCCAAAGAAGCGGATATGCTTATTGAAAAGGACGGCAGAAAGTGGATAATAAAAGAGTAATTGATATTTTGAACAGCGGAGGGTAAATGGAAATAACGGTTCATGAATTTCCTGATATGAAAAAATTAAGCGCGCAAAGCGCGCTGTATATCGCGGGTATTATTAAAAACAGCATTGAAAATAAAGGCAGGTGTATTATCGCGCTGTCCGGCGGAAAGTCTCCAAAGCAGGTATATGAAAAACTTGCGGAAGCTGATATTAACGCTGGAATCAACTGGCGCAGGGTTTTTGTTTTCTGGGGCGACGAACGCTACACAGGGCACACATCGGAAGACAGCAATTATTACATGACATACAGAAGTTTTCTTTCAAAGGTTAACATACCGCAGGAAAATATCTTCAGGGTGCCGGTGGAAGTATCTCCCGCGTCATACGCGGCTGTACTATATGAGCGCATGATGGAAAAGTTTTTTATGTCCATGGCCGCGGTAAACGGAAAAAAAAGGACGCCTGTTTTTGACCTTATGCTGTTAGGGGTGGGCGCGGACGGCCACACAGCGTCATTATTCCCCGGCCATGAAGCGGTTAACGAGAAAAAGAGATGGGTGGTAAGTTTAAAAACCGCTGATAATATGCAGGAACGCGTTACAATGACCCTGCCGGTTATAAATTCCGCGTGCAATGTGGTGTTTATAGTGTCCGGAGAAGGCAAGGGAAACATAATAAGGTCAGTGCTGGAAGAACGCGGAGCCGATAAAAAAGAATACCCCGCCGCGAAAATCACCCCCGAAACGGGAACGGTGTGGTTTGTGGATAAACGGGCTGTAAAGTAAAATTTTATGTTTTTTATCTGCGTTGTATATTTTTTGTATTTGTAGGGACAGCTCTCCCGCGCTGTCCGTATACTTGAATTGGTTTGTCATCCGCGCGTTTTTTGGTTTATGTACTGGTAGGCGCGTCTTTTTAGGGCGCGGCTCTTGTCTTAAAAATGTTCTATTTATGGGATATGGGTTAAACGTTTACGGGATAGAATTTTTGGAATTGGTAGACGCGGGTCTTTAGCCCGCGGTAGTTGATTTGGGGATGTTTTTACCGTCCCTCTGTGCATCTGTGCATCTGTGCATCCGTCTCTCGGATATTCTTAATGGAGGATACTATCATGGCAAAGAAAATACTTGTGGCTTACGGTACTTTTTCGGGGTCAACGGCTGAAACCGCGGAGTTTATCGGCAAGAAACTTTCCGAAAAAGGAATGCACGCCGATGTGAAGCCCGTGAATAAAATTAAATCAATTGAAGGCTACGACGGTGTTATCATCGGCAGCGCGGTTGTTATGGGTAAAATAAAAGGCTCTGTCGTGAAATTTGTTTCCGCGCGCAAAGACGCGCTTTTAAAGGTTCCGGTGGGTTATTTTCTTGTCTGCCTGACAATGCAGAAAGACACGCCTGATAGCAGAAAGACCGCAGCCGGCTATCTGGACCCGGTAAGGAACGTTGTTAAGCCTGTAAGCGAAGGGCTGTTTGCGGGTAAGGTGGATTTTAAAACTCTGCGTTTTCCCATGAGCCTTTTAACCCTTATGCCGGCTTTTAAAAAAGGCGTGCCGGAGGGGGATTATAGGGACTGGGCAAAGATAGAAAAATGGGCGAGGGAAACAGTTTCAAAATTTTAAAATTCCTGTTAACTGCCGTTGTCTTGTTGTGGTAGACGCGGGTTTTTATGCCCGCGGTCTTTGATTTGTATTTTGTAACTGCCTTTACCAAGCCTCCAAACATCTAAGCGTCCAAGCATCTGTTTTCCCCACCTCCTTTACTGATTCTGCAAAATAGAATTGTCCTGTTGATTCAGCATGTCAACGTAATTCTCTTAATACACATAAAATACAACCTAAAAAACACCTAATTTTATTGCGTAAAAATAGAAAATTCGCAATTCCACTTTGTTACAATGGATTTGCGAATTGACAATATTAATTACTTGATATATGATTAAGTTATGAAAACATACATAAAAAGAGATATTGAAAGCCGTATTAAGAAGTATATCAACGCTTTTCCCGCGGTTTCCCTTACCGGGCCGCGGCAATGCGGGAAAACAACCGTATTAAGGGAAGTGCTTGGTAAAGAATATGCCTATGTTTCTCTGGATGACACCAGGCAAAGAGCCATGGCAATAAATGATCCGGCTTTATTTGTTAAAAAACTGCCTGAAAAAGTAATTATTGATGAGTTACAATACGCACCTGCTGTAATGTCATACATTAAAATTGAAATTGACAATGCCCGTTATGATGAACGTGAAATAAAAGGAAGGTTTGTAATTACCGGTTCTCAGAATTTTTTACTTATGAAAAGTTTCACCGAGTCTCTTGCCGGCCGCGTGGGGATACTGCATATGAATACACTTAGTTCGGGCGAACTGGCTGTTTTTACCGGGGCTGATTCCACACGCCTTTTGTTTGAATTTGCATGCACCAGAGGAACATACCCGGAGCCTGTTTTGGACAAAACTATGGATATCCCGGGATGGTATGAAAGTTACCTGACAACATATATAGACAGGGATGTGCGCAGTCTTTACAATGTAGGGAATCTTGAAACTTACGATAAATTTATAAGGATACTTGCTTCAAGGCCGGGACAGCTGCTGAATATGGCGGCTGTTTCTAATGATTGCGGTGTATCTGCCAGTACAATAAAAAAATGGCTTTCTATACTTGAAGCAAGCGGTATTATATTCTATCTGCACCCATATCACGCCAATGTCAGGACAAGGCTTGTAAAAACACCAAAAATATACTTTTATGACACAGGCCTGGTCTGCAGAGTGAACAACATCAGAACGGAGAATGACATATATTCTCATGCCATGGCGGGGCAGATATTTGAGAATTACTGTGTCTCAGAGGCAAAAAAGAAACTGCTGAATACTTCGTTTTACAAAAGCAATATGCATTTTTACAGGGCTGATAAAGGGCCGGAAATAGACCTTTTGGTGGAAGAAAAAGGTAAGTTTCATTTGTTTGAGTTCAAATCGGGAATAAATGTAGGTTCTGAATCTGCAAAGAATATTGAGTTGGTTATAGCGAAGAATAAAAAGGTAGCCTGGTCCACGGCGCATGTTGTGACTCTTGGGGACGGCGCACAAATGTCTCATATAACGCAAAATGTAAAAATAACAGGCCTGATTGGAATGCTTGAAATATTGAAAGGTATTGAATAAATCTTAATAATTTCAGTCCGGATAATAAAAAGTTCAATTTTAAGGCCTGAACTCAATCAGGTTGATTAGGCTTTAAACAAAAACTGATAACGCCCCCTAATCCGCAAAATAGAAATGTCCTGTTATTTCGGCATGCCGCCTAATTTTTACAAGTAAATTTTATAGTGCCACTGCAAATTTTCATCCTGAAAAATTATGCTCTGGTAGTCGCGGGTCTTCAGCCCGCGGTCTTTGATTTGTCTTTTGTAATTGTTTTTACCAAGCCTCCAAACATCCAAGCGTCCAACCATCTGCTTCACCATCCATCGTTTCTTCAAAATAATTACTTGACAAAATAATTACAAAGATATATATTTGTATTGGGTCCTGATCATTACGAACATAGCTTAATGATGCAGGGGGACAGAAGGGAGAAAAAAATGGTGGCAAAGGAAAGAATTTTTGGGAGAATCTGGGAGGATAACAGGTTTCAAAGCCTGTTTGTGTGTTCATGCGGGAAAAGGGAGTGGATAATTGAGACCGAAGAAGACCCAAAAAAAATTAAATGTAATATATGCGAAAACACACACTACCTGAAAAAAAGTAAAACCGGTCGTTACATGGTATTGGAAAATGAGTAAAAGTTTCTAATATCCCGCCCGGGAGAACGGCTAAAATTTACGGTTTTTATACATGATGTTATTTTTTTCAACCCGTGGTTTTTGATTTGTATTTTGTAACTGTCTTTATCAAGCCTCCAAACATCCAAGCGTTCAAGCATCTGTTTTAATATCCTTCCGTCCATCTGTGCATCTGTCCCTCCGTCCCTCGGTTTTTTATTGCAACGTTTACGGCGCGGGCGCATTGTAATAGAGCGGTTTAAAACTGTTTTTGCGCGAAAACGCCGGAGATGAAAAATGAACCTTAAACTGATTAAAAAATCCATAATATCCATTCTGTTAATACTTTGCGTATTGCCTGTTTTTGCCTCTGAAATCAGCGGTAAAATCCGCCTTAATTCCGTGGGGTTTAAGCCGGAAATGGCAAAGTTTGCCACTGTCGCGGGTAAGTGCGGTGAATTTACTGTAAAGTCTGCCGCGGATAATAAAGCGGTATATAATGGAAAGGTATTAAAGTCTGTGTTTGACAAAGAAACTGGGGAGGATTTATGCACCATTGATTTTTCCGGTCTTACAACCCCGGGTACATATTATATAGAAGCCGCGCATGCGGGCAGGTCGTGTAATTTTGTAATTTCTGAAAATGTTTATGATTCAGTTTTTTATACGTTAGTAATGGGAATGTACCTTTGGAGATGCGGCACCGCTGTAAGTGCCGTACATAATGGCAATACTTTTAGCGCCGAAGAGTGCCATACAGATGACGCTTATCTTGATTATGTGGGCGGCACAGGCAGAAAAGACGGCACAGGCGGCTGGCACGACGCGGGCGATTACGGGAAATATACGGTCAACGCCGGCATCACAGTAGGGCTTATGTTAAAAGCGTGGGAGCAGTACGGCGATATTATAAAAAGGATAAAACTTGATATTCCCGAATCGGGCGGCGCAATACCGGATTACCTGGCGGAGATAAAATATGAAACAGACTGGCTTTTAAAAATGCAGGCGGATGACGGCAGCGTTTATCATAAAATTTCAACATTATCATTTCCCGGCGCGGTAATGCCGGACAGGGACAGGGCGCGCAGGTATTTTGTGCCGTGGTCAAGCGCGGCTACCGCGGACTTTGCCGCTGTGCTTGCTGCTATGGCAAAAAATTTAAAACCTTATGATTCATCCGCGGCAGAGAATTATATTTTAGCCGCGGAAAACGCGGCGCGTTTTTTAAAGGCAAATCCGGACAACCATAAATCCGACCAGAAAGATTTTTCCACCGGCGCTTATGACACGGGCGACAGCGATGACAGGCTGTGGATGTACGCGGAGCTGTGGGACGCGACAGGAAAATCAGAATATTTAAAAGAGTTTGAAAAAGCCGCGGCGCAGTATCCTTCCAAGTTTGACACAGACTGGGACTGGCCAAATGTAAAAAATCTTGGAATGGTTACCTACTTATTTTCAAAACGTGAAGGTAAAAATAATACCCTTATTGATGACATGAAAAAGCAGTTAATCGCCTGTGCCGATTCTATTACAAAAACCGCGTCTGAAAACCCGTACGCAAGGGGGCTTGGCACGTCCTATTACTGGGGATGCAACGGCAGCGTGGCAAGGCAGCCTTTAATACTGCGGTCAGCCAATTTAATAAAACCCGATGAAGCGTATTTAAAAACCGCCGCGGACGCCGCGGCGCACATATTTGGAAGAAACTATTACGGCAGGTCGTATGTGACCGGAATAGGGCACAATCCTCCTTTGGACCCGCACGACAGAAGATCCATGGCCGATAATCAGAAAGAGCCATGGCCGGGATATCTTGTCGGCGGCGGCCACGACGCAAAAGGGTGGAAAGATGAATACGGAAGTTTTGCGACAAATGAAATTGCCATAAACTGGAACGCGTCTTTAATATACGCGCTTGCGGGATTGTTATATGACGGCCCGGAATATACTCCCACTGCCACAATAACAGGGACGCCTCCCACGGCAACTGCCACATTCACGCCGGTGCCGAAAGATTTAATTTATGACGGCGACACAAAAGGCAAAAGGATAAAAGACGGAACAGAGGGGCAGCCGGAAGGCGTGATGGATTTTAACGGAGGGGTAAAAGGCAGGGCGTTAAGGATGCACTTTTTGGGAAATAATACAGAGATACAGAAAATATGGCGGTTAAAAAAACCCGCTGACCCGCAGGGTTATAACTACATTGAATTTGATATAAAAACTGTAAAAGGCGTTATGCCTGAATTGTATTTTGGTTTAAGCATGGGCGCTTCCGGCGATATGATGCTTAACGTCAATGATTATTCGGAAAAACCTGTTTCAGAAAAATGGACAAAAGCAAGGTTTCCGGTACAGGATATGATGGTTTCAGGTGATAAATTCATAAGCGAACTTATGTGGATAGGGATAGCGGATAAGGTGACAATTATTCTTTTGGATAATATCAAACTTGTCAACTACACCCCGCCTACACCCACAATATCGCAGACGCATTCTGTTACGCCGTATGTTACGGCCACTCCCACATCCACAATTACGCCCACAGGTACTGTAACGCCGTTTGTCACATCCACTCCCACAGAGACAACAACTCCCACGTGCACGGCTTCGCCCACGATTACAATTACTTTTACGGTAACACCTGAAACAGGGGTAAAAATACTTATAGATAATTCATCCAATCCGGGCTCTAAAAACCTTCTTGGATACATCTGGTACACCTATGATGATAAAAGTAATAACGGCACGTCAGAAATCTGGCCAAAGCCCGGCAGTAATTTTGAAAAAAGCGGCAGCGGAAAAGATAATAAAGGCAAAGCCGTTGTCATGAAAGGAAAGGTCACCACAATGTTTCAGTGGGGATACATAGGGATGGGGACAAAATTATCCGCGGACGGGCAGACAATAAATTTAACAAAGTGCGGCGGAGTGCGTTTCTGGCATAAAGGCGACGGCAAAAAATACAGGGTAAAATTAATCTCCACACACCCGGACTTTAAACAGGGCGAAGGCGATAATCATTTGGGCGTGGAATTTGAAACAAGCGGCGAATGGCAGCTTTTTGACATGTCCATTTACTCTTTTGTGAAAGAGCCTTACTGGGGCTCGTTTGTAGAACCGGATGACGCCCTTTCAATGATAAAGGACATCCAGTGGCAGACAAGGGAACAGCCCCACCAGAGCGTGGAACTGATGATAGATGGGGTGGAAATTTACGGCTGCGAAAAATAAGTAAGACGCGTTTTTTAGATTTATGTTTTGATTTGTATTAAACGCCCTGTCTGGGGTCTGACCCCAGACAGGGCGTTTAAATAATATCTGCAGTGGTAGACGCGGGTCTTCAGCCCGCGGTAGTTGAAGTTGTTTTGTAAGAAGGTTAATAAAGATAGAACGCAAAAAACCGCGGGCTAAAGACCCGCGTCTACTAATGCAAAACACATCCGTCCCTCATATAAATCCATTTAAAACTAAATCTGTTATAATTTGTTGATTTTTAGTTATTTTCTGTTAAATTTAGTTAAGAATGAAAAGTAAAAGAGCGGCAGGCAAGGATAATTAAAAGGAGGCAGTAAAAATGGGCGTGAAAATGTCTTCATTTACAATCCAGATGGACAGCGAAATTAAAAACGAATTAAGGGAATTCTGCGACAAAGAAGGGTATAAATTGAATAAATTTATTGAAAAAGCCGTAAAGAATGAATTAACCAGGAGGCAGATTCAGAGTGATTACCTTACATACGCTAATTACATGGCAAACGAGAAAGCAACCGCCGTCAATCTGGATGAATTCGCGGAAAGTATAGGGGTTAAAACAAAAAAAGCGCATAAGGGTAAAAACTAAATGACATCAGTAAATTTTATGCCCAAATCCTCCGTCAAAAACCGGCTATACAAAAAGTATTATATTGTTTATAATTATTTTGAGGGAAAAAAAATCGGGAGGGTACCATGAAGAAATCCGTAATTGTTTTAATGCTGTCTGTTTTTGTTTTTATGTTTGCGGGGTGCGCGGAGCTGGAAAAGTACATTGTTAAATCCAACTACAACGCGCAGGAAGCCGAAGGCCAGATTGTAATGACGGCGGGTTATACGGAAGCGTATTATGCGGCAAGAAAGTGCCTTTTGGATGACGGTTTAAAGATAGTAAGGAATTCAACTAATCTTCCCGTTATTCTTGTCGGCGAATCTTACAAGATGAGAAGCGAAGGTGACAGGCTTACAAATACCCTGTTTTCAAACATGCTTGGCGGAAAAAAAGCGACTGAAAGTGTTGTTGAAAAAGAGGTAAAAACCAGGCAGTTTATTATCAAGGCAAGGTATGATGAAAACTGGAAGATAGTTGAAGGAAAAATAGGCGTTATTTATACCGGTAATATAACGGGCGTCAACGGGCAGGGCAAAGCGGTAAAAACAATAGAAGCAAGCGTTTCTGAAGATGAAAAACAGAGGGCGATGGCAAAACTTAAAAATTTAATTGATGTATATACAAAAGACAGCAGCAAAATGGGGCAGTAAGAACCTTTAAATCACATCCAAAAAACCGCGGGAGTAATCCCGCGGTTTTTTTAATTTTCAAATAAAAATATTGACTTCCATAAAATACTCCTGTATAACTATATTACCAAATGTTCATATAGTAATACAGGAGGGAAATAATGGTAAAAATATTCAAAGCTTACGCGGATGAAACAAGGCTTAAAATTGTCAAGCTTCTGCTCTCCAAGAACGCGAAAGGCGGGCTGTGCGTCTGCCAGATATTAAACGCCCTTAACATGAAGCAGGCCGCGGTGTCAAAAGCCCTTAATGTTTTAAAAAACGCGGGTGTTGTCACTGATACAAAAAAGGGGCTGTGGGTTTACTACTCGGTTAATAACAATCCAAAAACCAAAGGGATAAATAACATCATAAAAAAAGAACTTGCCGCCGATACTGACGCCCAAAAAACCGCCGGCTCCATAAAATCCCCGCAGGTGTGCTGCGGGATAAAGAGGTGAAATGATGGAAGAAAAAATAAAACTTTCTTTTGTAGACAGGTATCTGACCTTATGGATATTTCTTGCAATAGCCGCGGGTATTGTTCTGGGTTTTGTCTGGCCGCAGGCTTCCGAATTTATATCCTCAATGCAGATAGGCTCCACTTCAATCCCTATAGCGATAGGGCTTATTCTTATGATGTATCCGCCCCTTGCAAAAGTTAAATATGAAAAGATGGGTAAAGTGTTCAGCAATAAGAAGCTGCTGGCTTTTTCCCTTGTGCAGAACTGGGTTGTAGGGCCTTTGGTGATGTTTGGCCTTGCGGTGCTTTTCCTGCGCGACCATCCCGAATACATGATAGGCGTAATTCTTGTAGGCCTTGCGCGCTGCATTGCCATGGTTATAGTTTGGAACGACCTTGCCCGCGGCGACAGGGAGCTTGGAATAGGGCTGGTGGCTTTTAACGCGCTGGCGCAGGTGCTTTTTTACGCGGTATACATCTGGTTTTTTATCTCTTTCCTGCTTCCGTTATTCGGTCTGACAAAAGGGCTTGAAATAAATATATCCATGTGGGAATCCGCTAAAGTTGTGCTTGTATATCTTGGAATCCCGTTTTTTGCGGGTATTATGACAAGGTATCTGCTGCTGCGCTTAAAAGGCGAACAATGGTATGAAGAAAAATTCATACCAAAGATAAGCCCTGTAACTCTGGCGGCGCTGCTTTTTACAATAGTAGTGATGTTTTCAATGAAAGGCGAATACATAGTAAAACAGCCGCTGGATGTTTTTATTGTGGCGGTTCCGATGATAATATATTTTCTTATTATGTGGTTTGGCACCTTTATAATTTCAAAAAAACTGGGCGCCACATACAAACAGACCGTGGCTGTATCCTTTACTGCCGCAAGCAATGATTTTGAACTTGCAATTGCCGTGGCTATAGGGCTTTTTGGCATAAGTTCACACCAGGCTTTTGCCACGATAATAGGGCCGCTTGTGGAAGTTCCCGTGCTTGTGCTTCTTGTAAACGCGGCGTTTAAATTAAAGAGAGGTTTTAATGAAAAATAATCCCGCGAAGGATAATTCAAAAGCCAAACAGCCGTGCTGCGGCGGGATAAATACACAGATTCAGTATGAAGAGCCTGAATCAGACGGCACGGTAACATCAGGCGGCCTTGAAATACCAAGGGTGAACACCCGGTGGGGCTCCGCGGAGCGTATGGGCGAGGCTATGGTAAGGCTTGGTTTTAAACGCATGGGCTATGCGGTTGAGCCCGGCGTTTACGCTGTCAACACGCCGGATGAAAATTCACCTGTGTTTGTTTCCGCGAATTACAAACTGTCATTTGATGTATTAAAAAGGGAGCTTAAAGGTATTAATAGCTGGATACTTGCGGTTGACACCAAAGGAGTTAATGTGTGGTGTTCCGCGGGTAAAGGCACTTTCAGCGCCGAAGAAGTGTCCAAGGAGATATTAAGGTCTAATCTTGGACGGCTTGTTAAACATGATACGGTAATATTACCGCAGCTGTCAGCGCCGGGAGTGGCCGCTCATAAGGTAAAAGAGCTTTGCGGATACAAGGCTGTATTTGGGCCGGTGGAAGCGTATGACATAAAATATTTTCTTGATAACAATATGAAAACGGATGAGAAAATGAGGGAAGTAAGTTTTAATGCCGGCCGCAGGCTTGAAGTTTCGTGGCTGGAGCTGATACTGGCAATGGACAAATTGTTCTGGCCCATGATAGCGGTAATAGTTTTATCAGGAATAGGAAGCAGGGGATTTGTGCTGTATGACGCTGTATACCGAGGCATGTTTTATCTGTACGCCGCATTGACAGGAATGATTTCAGGTTCTGTTTTATTTTCGTTATTATTACCGGTGCTTCCGGGCAGGTATTTTTCAGTTAAAGGCCTTTACGCCGGAATTACAGGCGCGGTATTTTTTGTTTTGTTTTCCGGCGTGTTAAGCGGTCCGTATATGGCGCTGCACCTTCCCGCGGCGGTATTAATAATAACCGCGGTTTCATCCTTTGCCGCCATGAACTATACAGGGTGTTCAACATTTACGTCCATTTCCGGCGTTAAAACTGAAGTGAAAAATTCCATTCCGTTTATCATAGCCGGCGGTGTAATATCGCTGCTGCTTATAATTACGGAGATGATAATAAGGGTGACGGCATGAAACTAAGATATCTGGATGAAGCGGTCTCGCTGGTTTACAATCCGGACAAGTGCACCGGCTGTACAATGTGCGTAAAGGTGTGCCCGCGCGCTGTGTTTAAAATGGACGGCAATAAAGCCGCGCTTGCGGATAAAGGCGCGTGCATTGAATGCGGGGCGTGCGCGTTAAACTGCAGGTTTAACGCCATAACCGTTGAAACCGGCCCCGGCTGCGCCGCCGCCATTCTTTCATCGGGCAAAAATAACGGCGCGTGCTGCTGCTGAAAATACGGGCTGACTTTTATTTTTTTTAATTTATTATATGCACCAAAGCGCATAAAAGCATATCAGGAGATTTTTATGAGTGAATTAAAAAAGTTTTTGTATATTTTATCCGGTTTTCTTATTTTCTATTTTGTACCTGTGGATTCTGCAGTTATTAAGAACGCCGTCATGGAAGCGCTGTACATGACGCAGGATTACGCAAGGCAGCATGTGTTATTATGCCTTGTTCCGGCGTTTTTAATAGCAGGCGCCATAGCTGTATTTATAAAGAGCAGCGCTGTTTTAAAATACCTTGGGGCAAAAGCCAATAAAGTAATCGCGTACATGGTGGCGTCTGTTTCGGGCAGCGTGCTTGCTGTATGTTCCTGCACTGTTCTGCCTTTATTCGCGGGCATATACAAAAGGGGCGCGGGCATAGGGCCGGCTTCGGCTTTTCTTTACTCCGGCCCGGCTATTAATGTGCTGGCAATGATAATGACAGCAAGGGTGCTTGGACTGGAACTGGGAATAGCGCGTGTTGCAGGGGCTGTGGGGTTCTCCGTAATAATCGGGCTCTTAATGGAATTAATATTTAAAAAAGAAGAAGAAAAGCGTATGGAAGAATTTACCGCGCAGGAAGATACAGATAAGGGCAGGCCTGCCTGGAAACTTATTTCATATTTTTTTGTAATGACAGCAATACTTGTATTTTTAAACTGGGGAAAAGACGAATCAATGGCTGTATGGAACATGATATATAAAGCCAAATGGATAGTTTCCGGCGGTCTGATGGTGGTTCTGGCGTTTATGGTGTTTGGCTGGTTCAATAACGAAGAGAAAAAAGAATGGATGAAAGAATCGTGGGGGTTTGCGGTGCAGATACTTCCGCTTTTATTTATCGGCGTTCTTGCCGCGGGATTCCTTCTGGGGAGGCCCGGCCACGAGGCTCTTATCCCGTCAAAGTGGATAGTGTCGCTTGTGGGCGGCAACAGCATAGGCGCGAACTTATTCGCGTCAGTTGCTGGCGCGTTAATGTATTTTGCAACGCTTACTGAAGTTCCGATATTGCAGGGCTTAATAGGCGCGGGAATGGGCAAAGGCCCGGCGCTTGCCCTTCTTCTTGCAGGCCCTGCTTTAAGCCTGCCAAGCATGATTGTAATAAACAGTGTTATGGGATTTAAAAAAACAACTGTATATGTGGGGCTTGTTATAGTGATGTCAGCTGTAACAGGTATGCTGTACGGGTTTTTATTTTAAAGGAGGTATTTTTTATGAGCGGTTGCTGCGGCGGAGCAGAAAAGAATATTATTTGCGCGTGTTCAGGCGCGGCTGATGTGGGTTTTATCAGTGATAGGACGGCAAGGATGCTGTCTGTGGCAGGGCATGGAGGAATGTACTGCCTGGCAGGAGCCGGCGCGGATATTGAAAGCTTTGTTAAAGGCGCGAAAGAAGCTGACAGGGTTATTGTTATAGACGGCTGTCCTGTAAAATGCTCTCAGAAAATAATGGACAGGCACGGGGTCAAATCAGAGTCTTATGTGGTTACTTCTTTTGGTTTTGAAAAAGGGGAAACAGGAATGTCGGATGATACTGTAAAAGAAGCGTTTATGAAAATTCAGAAAGCTGTAAATAATAACACTCCGGGCAATTCCGCTTCTATTGACAAAAAAGGCTCCTGCGGGTGCGGCGGCAGCTGCTGTTGAACGGTGTTGTAAAAACGGCGGCGGTAAGATAAAAAAATAAACCCGCGAAAAGGCAAGGGCGTTGTTTCATGCCGGCCGGGCGGTTAATGGAGGTAATAATATGCAAGTAGCGGTACTGGGAACAGGATGCCCAAAGTGCATTAAGACAGAAGAGGTTGTAAGAAAAGTCGTGGCGGATAATAAAATTGACGCGGAAGTGATAAAGGTAAAAGATATAAGCGAGATTATGAAATATAACGTTATGATGACGCCGGCGGTGGCGGTTGACGGCAAAGTGGTGATTGCGGGTAAAGTTCCCACAGAAGCTGAAATTAAAAAAGCCCTTGGGCTTTAAGGAGAAAAAAATGAAAAAAGCAGCTGTTGTAATTTTAATGTTTATGTTTGCGGTTTCGGTTTACGCGGGAAGCAGGCCTAAAGCTGTTGGTACAGATAAGGTTGAACCCAAGGAAACTGAAGCTGCGGTTAAAGCCGCACCGGCAAACCCGGTATCAAAAGTAAAAGTCACATTTATTGAACTTGGCTCTGTTAAATGCGTACCGTGCAAGATGATGGTGCCGGTAATGGAAGAAATAGAGAAGAAATACGGAAAAGATGTAAAGGTGGTGTTTCATGATGTGTGGACGCCCGCGGGCGAGCCGTACGCGAAGCAGTACGGCATACGGGGAATTCCCACGCAGATATTCCTGGATGAAAACGGGAAAGAATTTCACAGGCACACGGGCTTTTATCCCCTGGAACAGATACTGCCTGTATTAAAACAGGGAGGCGTAAAAGTTGATTAGAAAAATCGCGTTAATTATAACGGCCGCTTTATTTGCCGGATGCGCTTCTGTAAAAACCGGGACAGTTGTGCTGGCGGTTGATTCCAGCGCGTGCACGTGCGTTAAAAACAGGTGTGTGAATATGGAAACGGAAATGAAAAAATTTATGGCAGTTAATAATTATCAGGGCGTTATCGTCCTTGATGTCTATGATAAAGCAAAAAACAGTGAAACGGTTAAAGTAATGGATAAATATAAGATGGGATATTTCCCCTATCTGGTATTTACGGATAAAACAGGCGCGGTGATATACAGCGCAAGCGCTTCTGAATTCAACAAAGGCGCGCTTAATGAAGTGATAAAAAAGGCAATTGCCGCGGAGGAAGTAAAATGATTCAGGAACTGTTTTCATCGCTGACCCTTGCGCTTGATAAAGCGCCGGCAATCGCGCTTACAGCTTCTTTTATCTGGGGGATACTAAGCATACTTTTAAGCCCGTGCCACCTTGCAAGCATCCCTCTTATAGTGGGTTTTGTAGGGTCACAGGGCGATAAAATTACGGTCAAGAAGGCGTTCTTTCTTTCTTTTTTATTCTCTATGGGTATTCTTATAACTATCGCGGTAATCGGGGTTATAACCGGGCTTATGGGGAAAATGCTTGGAAATACCGGAGTGTGGGGAAATGTTTTTGTTGCCGTTGTATTTATTATTGTGGGGCTTTATCTGCTTGAAATAATTTCATTTCCTTTCCTGAACAATATAAGCCAGCCTAAGTTTGAAAAAAGGGGATACATTGCCGCTTTTATTTTAGGATTGGTTTTTGGAGTGGCGCTTGGTCCCTGCACGTTTGCCTATATGGCGCCGATGCTGGCAGTGGCGTTTAATGAGGCTTCAAAAAATCTTTTGTACTCTGTAAGCCTTGTCACGCTTTACGCCGCGGGACACTGCGGTGTAATAGTCCTTGCCGGAACATTCACGGAACTTGTGGAAAAATATCTGCGCTGGGGCAAAAAATCAAAAGCGGTTATTTTTATTAAAAAAGTGTGCGGAGTTCTTGTGATTGCGGCTGCCATATACCTTTTATATGGCGCGTTCTTTTAACTGAAAATTAACAATAAGTTCATTAACGCTTAACGGCCCTGATAGAAAATAATATAAAATTAAATTTAAAGCAGGAGGAAATTATGGAAAAAGTGCTTTTTATCTGTATCCACAACAGCGCGCGTTCGCAGATGGCAGAGGCTTATTTGAATAAATTCGGAGGGGAAAAGTTCACGGCTGAAAGCGCGGGGCTGGAACCGGGCGTTTTAAATCCCCTTGTTGTAAAAGTTATGGCGGAAGACGGCATAGACATATCCGGCAATAAAACCAAAAGCGTGTTTGATTTTTATAAACAGGGAAAATTATTCTCCTATGTTGTGGCTGTGTGCGACGCGGAAGCCGCGGAGCGCTGCCCGATATTCCCGGGAACAGGCGAAAAACTGCACTGGCCGTTTAATGACCCGTCAAAAGCCGAAGGTACTGAAGAAGAAAAACTGGCTAAAATCCGGGATATTCGCGATTCAATAAAATCTGAAGTATTAAAGTTTATAAACGATTACAGCGAATAGTTGTATGGTTTGATTTGCCGGATTCGGGCTTTACAGGGTTTGGGTATATTTTTTCAGCACGCGCCGCAAATTGGTATGTTTGCATCCAAATAAACCCGGAATCAACAGGCATGTTAATTCATTGGCAATCGGGAATTCGCGGTACATACGAATTTGCCGCCGCTGCATTAAACCGCCACTGGCGCATATATACTGTGCTTGTGCGGCACGTTCTGAAAAAACATACCCAATCCCTGTTTTGTTTCTGTTCATACAATTTTCCAATTTCGAATTTTCAATATTGGTTTTATTTTTGCCTTTACTTCCGTCCCTCCGTCCCTCTGTGCATCCGTCCCTCGGTTTGTTTTCCTTTCCGGCTTTACTTGCCTTATTTTTAGGTTATAATATGTTAAGGCAAAAAACAGGAGAAGATATGTTTGACGTAAAATTTATGGATTATAAAGGCAAAAGGATACTTTATCATGATATGAAAGACTGCGATGCATCTGAATTCGCGGAGATGCTTAATAAATCCATGGATCTTGTGTCCAAAGAACCGCCTCATTCCATTTTATCCATAGCTGTAGGCGGGGAAAATACCCCGATATTTACCGACCATGAAATGTTTATAAATTATCTGAAAGAAAACACCCCTTTTATAAAAGCTTCCGCGGTCGCGTGCCTTCCTGAAATCAAGATGAAGATGCTTCAGTCTGTCATGGCAAAGTCTGAAAGAAAACTTCAGCTGTTTAAAACTGAAGAAGAAGCTTTTGAATGGCTTATGTCTTTTACGTAAAAATTAAACATAATTATTAAATTTCTGTATTGTCTTTTCCTTATCCCACCAGACCCTGAAAGGCGTTTCTATTAACTGTATTTTTCCTGTTTTTGCCGAAACATACGCTTTATCCATTACTTCCATTATATGAAGGGACTGTATTGCGTCATAAGAGATAACTTTACCCGCGGTAATATATTCAACAAATCTTCCCATAATGTCATACTTGGGCCCCCATTTGGGCATGTTAACCGGGGTATAACAGTCAGGCAGCCCGCGGTATTTTATTTTTTTAAGGTTCTTTGAAGGGTTTTTTGTCTGCACCACAATTCCGGGGGCATCATCCACTCCGTCAAAATGGATATATACCGCGCCGTGCCTGCCGTAAATAACAGTCCTGTTTTCCACGTACGGGTGCTGCCACATGGCTTTTGCCGTGCCAAAAACCCCGCCTTCAAATTCCATAATCATAACGTTATTGTCATCAACTGAAGGGGTTATTTTTTTGCCGCCTTCAAGTATCCTTTTGGGCAGCAGCATATTTGAAAAAGCGGATATCTTCTTTACCCCGCCCATTATGGTTATCATTCTGGATAAAGCGTAGCATCCGACGTCCAGCATAGCCCCGCCTTTTGCGATTTTTTTATCATAATACCAGTTATTTCTGGGAGGGCCCGGGAAAGACAGTTCAGAGTGCGCTGAAATTATTTTCCCGATATATTTTTCTTTAATTAAATCAAATGATGCCAGGTAGTGCGGGTAGTGGTCAAAAGGCAAGACCATTAAAAGTTTTTTGTTTTTTTTGGCAGCTTCAGCCATGGCTTTTGCTTCTTTAAATGAAACGGCCATTGGTTTTTCGCACAGCACATGGCACCCCGCGTTTAAGCAGTCAACTGCGTGGCGCGCGTGCAGGGAGTGAGGCGAAGTAACTATAACTGCGTCCGGTTTAATTTCTTCCAGCATCTTCGTATAATCATCATAATATACCGGTATGGAAAACTTTTTTGCTTTTGCGGCGGCGTTTTTTATGTGCCTTGAATATATGGCGCACAGCTGTGTGTTTTTAAGCGCCTGCGCCTGTGTGATAAACCTGTCAGATATTTCTCCCGCGCCTAAATAAGCAATTCGTATTTTTTTCATGGTTTACTCCTAAGTTTAACGTTAAAGCCATAATACATAATGGCGCTCCTAAAATCAAATAGAAATATGTTATAATTAATTCAGGTGCGGTGAACAGGTTTATATATGGGCAATAAATGCATTTTCGGGGGCATTTGTGGATAGTGGACTTTTAATCCGCCTGAATAAAGCCTTCAGGATAATAATTTTATCGGTATTAATTTTATTATCTGCCGGTGTTATCCTTTATGCGTATCCGGAAAAAACATCTTTTGATATGCCTGTTTTAACCGCGGTTTTTTTTGCCGGCGGCGCCCTTTCCCTTTTAATTTTCTGGCTTGTTTACAGAAAGCGCGTTATTACGCTTCTGCAGAGCGAAACTAAATATAAGGATTTAATTGAAAATTCCAGCACAATAATACTGGACATGGATACAACCGGAAAGGTTATATATATGAATAAGTTTGCCCTTTCTTTTTTTGGGTTTACTGCCGGCGAGATAATGGGAAAAAATGTTGTGGGCACTATTGTGCCTGAATTTGAAAGCACGGGAAGGGATTTAAAATCACTTCTTGAAAGTATTTATGAAGCGCCTGACAGGTATTTTTCCAGCGAAAATGAGAACACGCGTAAAAACGGGGAACGCGTATGGGTGGCGTGGACAAATAAGGGAATTTATGGAATAACCGGAAATTTAACAGGGGTAAGAAGTTTTGGAATTGACAGAAGCAGGCAGAAAAGGGTAGAGATGGAACTGGCAAAATACAGGCAGCAGCTTGAAGAGATGGTGGAAGAGCGCGCGGGAGAAATTAAGACAAAAAATGAAGCGCTGGAAATTCAGATTGGAAAAGTGCGTGAATTAAACCGCGCCCTTAATGAAGAAAAAGACAATATGAAAAAGGCGCAGGATGAACTTGCCGCCAGCGAAATAAAATTCAGAACGCTGTCAGAACAGTCCATGCTTGGGATTATGATTCTGCAGGATAATGTAATTAAATATTTTAATGAAGGGTATTTGACAATAACCGGTTATTCAGGGGAGGAACTCTATGGGATGGGCCCGGGAGGTTTTTTACAGTTAGTTCATCCTGATGACAGGGCGTTTGTGGCTGAACAGGCTTTAAAAAAACAGTCCGGTGAAAAAGATGTGATAAATAATTATCAGGTTAAGGCTGTAACAAAAACCGGGGAAATAAAGTGGATAAATATCCTGTCCAGAACAATTCAATATGAAGGGAAACCCGCTGATTTTGTTAATATTGTGGATGTAACGCAGCTTGAGACAATGCAGGAAAGGCTTAAAGACACTATAGACGCGCTGGAAAAAAGCAATTATGAGCTTAATAAGTTTGCCGTTGCAACGTCGCACGACCTGCAGGAACCTTTAAGGACCATATCTGTTTATGTGCAGATGCTTAAGAAAAAGAATGAAACGGCCCTTGACGCGGAATCGCTTCAGTATATAGATTTTGCGGTTGAAGGCGTAAAACAGATGAGTGCGCTGTTAAGGGGGCTTATACAGTATATGTCAATTCAGCAGGCGCACAATGAGAAGAGGACAACCGATACTGATATTGCGGTTAAAGAGGTGTTAAAGCGGCTGGAAGAAAAAATAGTAAAAAGCAAAGCTAAAATAAACATCGGAAAACTTCCGATGGTATCGGCTGAAAGCGGCCAGGTGGGGGAAGTTTTTATGGAACTTCTGGATAATGCCATAAAGTTCTCGGCGAAAAAGAACAGGCCTGTTATAAGCGTAACGGCAAAAAAAACAAATAAGCACTGGATGTTTTGCGTGAAAGATAACGGTATTGGGATAGATTCAAAATATTTTCAGAGAATATTTATAATACTTCAGAAACTTTGTACAAAAGATGAATATGAAGGGCCCGGAATAGGCCTTGCCAAATGCAAAAAGATTATAGAAGGGTACGGCGGGGATATATGGGTGGAATCTGAAGAAGGCAAAGGTTCTGAATTCTGCTTTACTCTGCCTGCCGTTTAAATTTTATTTCTGGCCCGCGCGGTCTGTTATAGCCGACCCGCCTCTGAAAACCTGATACCGCCACTTGGTAAGTTTTTTTGTCTTTTTATCAAATATGAAGGTTTTAAGGACGCCGTTTTTTAAGGTGTTTGCGTACGACTGTGAAGTGGCGTTGCTTAGAAAAGTGGCGGACTGATATTCCGTGTTTTCCACAACGGTGGCCACACGTTCGTCATATACGGCTATTTTTATAGTATCGCCTTCCGTTATTTCCGTGGGTTTGCCGTATTCGGCAAGCATGTCGTCAAACGTCCATTTGTCCAGTTTTTCATTATTGGAAACAGCAAGGGCATCAAGCCTTACTTTTTCGGCTTTTGCAAGTTCTTCTCTTCCGGCTGAATCTGCCAGCACTATAAGAGCCACAACGCCCAATACGCCTGCGGTTATTAATAAAGCAAACTTTGTGGCTTCTGCGTCTTCTTCGGCGGCTGTTGCCGCAAACGCCGGTTTTGCCGAACCCAATATTCCTGCGGTGATTAATGAAAATATAAGTGCGGAACAAATTAATTTTTTCATGAGTAACCTCCTGTTAATATTTTCTTCAGGCGAATAAATTATAACATAAAAAAATTTGATTTAATTTTGAAATTATTATATATTATTGCAGGGATTTAAAATCATAGAGGAGGGTAATTGAAAATGGCGGATGAAAAGAAAACATCACTGGGAATTGAAGAAAACGTGGAAGGGCTGCTTTGCTATGTGCTTGGCTGGGTAACAGGGCTGATTTTTCTTCTGACGGAAAAAGAAAGCAAGTTTGTAAAGTTTCACGCGCTGCAGTCAATATTTTTTTCCATAGCAAGTTTTGTAATTGGAATACTGGGGATGATTCTTGCCTTTATTCCGGTAATAGGGCCGGTGTTAAGCCCTGCTATAAGCCTTGGAATCCTGGTATTATGGGTTATTCTTATGGTAAAGGCGTTTCAGAAAGAGACATTTAAACTGCCTGTAATAGGCGATTTGGCGGAACAGCAGGTTAAATAATAAAAGTATTTCTAAAGGCGCGGCAGGGTCTGCCGCGCCTTTTTTATTTTTCAGGCTCTATGTGAATTACCACGTCTATAATATCAAGGTCTGAATTTAAAAGGCAGTTTTTGACCTTTCCGGAAATAATATGCCCCTCGCGTACCGTCAAATCGCCGTCAATCTGGATGTGAATTTCCACGGCAAGCATGCTTCCAAGGTGGCGTGTGCGCAGTTTGTGAAAACTTTTAACCCCTTCCACGTTTATGCATAAATCCTCTATTGCCGCAAGCGTTTCCGGCGGCGCGCCTTTGTCTGTTAATTCGTTGAATGAAGGCACAATTACTTTAATGGACATCTGAATAATAAAGACGCTTACTATAAGCGCGCCTACGTGGTCAAGAAACCCCCACTGCGGGATAAAAATAGCGCCGGCAACCGCAAGCGCCGCGGGAATTGCTTCCACCGCGTCCGCCCTGTGGTCCGCGGCTTTTGCTATTAAAGCGGGGGAGCGCAGTGATTTGCCGTGCTTTATTGTGTAGCGGTGAAGAAGTTCTTTTATTATCATGGAAAATATTGCAGCGTAAAGGGCAATAAGCTCCGGTTTTGCGCCTTGCGGCTCCCGGAAAGTGATTATGGCGTTATAGCCTATAAAAATTCCTGTTGAAGCTATAAGCGCACCGACTATAATTGCTATAAAAGTTTCAATGCGCCTGTGGCCGTGGGGGTGTGTGTCATCAGGGGGCGCGGTCCAGAATTTATGGCCTACAAGCAGCATGATATCTGACAGGGTATCCCCTATGTGGTTTACGGAATCGGCAATCATTGTCTGGCTGTGTCCAAAGATACCCGCCGCCATTTTTAAAGCGGCAAGGGAGACATTCCCGATAAGCCCGGTTATAATTACCCGTAAAGACCTTTTACTGTCGGTTTCGTTCATCTGCTTAAAGCCTCCTGATTTTCAACAGTATAGCATAAAAAAAATACGGGACAAAAGTTATAATTAAACGGGTTTTAATATATTTTTGTCTTTAAACGCAAGTTGTGATAAAATTAGTTAAATTTATAAAACGGGGAGATAAAGATGAAAAAAGAATTAAAGGTTGTAATACTTATCCTTTTTATAGCCGCGGTGGTTTATGTGCTTAAATTTTCCCCGCTGTCGCATTATTTCTTTACGGAAGACGGAAGGCAGGAATTTTACGCGGGGCTGCAGGCATACCTTGACGGCCTTGGCTTCTGGGCGCCTTTTATGTTTGTGCTGATATACGCGTTATCACTTTTATTTTTTGTGCCTGCAAGTATTTTCACTTCTATAGGAGCGCTGCTTTTCGGGCAGTGGTTTGGCCTTGCCTTAAACCTTCTTGGCGCTTACCTTGGCGGCGCTGTTTCGTTTTATATAGCGCGCTATCTGATGAGGGACATGGCGTCCAAGATGCTGGAAAAGGGGCATTTTAAGGCGCTTGATGAAAAAGCGGCGGAACACGGTTTTTCGGTTATCATGTATTTAAGGCTTATGTTTGTGCCGTTTACATACCTTAATTTCGCGGTGGGGCTTTCCAAGATAAGGTTCAGGGATTTTTTCTGGGGCACGGTGATAGGCGTAATACCGGGGCTTGTGGTAATTACATTTCTGGTGTCTGCTTTAAAAGAACTTGCCATAAAGTATGCTGTTCATAAAGATATAATAAAATCGCTTTCCGCTGACATCTGGAGGGCGGATGTGGTATTGCCGGTGCTGCTTTTTATATTTTCGTTTTTTATCCCCACCATCATCAAACACTTCAAAAATAAATTTAATGTCACCCCCGAAATTGAAAAAGAAGCGGGCGAAGAGGCCAAATGATAAAAATAGAGAACCTTGTAAAAAAATACGGAAGTTTTACCGCGGTCAAAGGGCTTAACCTTGAAATAAAGCAGGGCGAGATTTTCGGGTTTTTAGGGCCCAACGGCGCGGGTAAGACATCCACCATTAAGATGATGACCGGCTTGACAGAGATTACTTCCGGTTCTGTATGTATTGACGGGATATGTTTAAGCGATAATCCCGTTGAATACAAACATAAATTTTCGCTTATCCCCGATAACCCGTATATGTTTGAAAAACTGCGCGGCATAGAGTTTATTGAATTTATCGCAAACCTGTATAAGGTGGATAAAGAACACTATAATAAACAGTATAAAAGGTATGTGGAAGTTTTTGGCGTGGGTGATTTTGTAAATGACTTTATAGAAAGCTATTCGCACGGCATGAGCCAGAAACTTCTGATAGTCGCGGCAATGATACATTCGCCTAAGGTGCTTATCCTTGACGAGCCAATGGTGGGGCTTGACCCCAAGTCCATGCGGGTGCTAAAGAACGAACTTAAAGCCGCGGCAAAGGAAGGCATGACGGTTTTTATGTCCACCCATTCAATGGAAACCGCGGAAGAGACGTGCGACACGGTTGGGATTATAGACAAAGGGGAACTTCTAATAACAGGCACCGTGCAGCAGATTAAAGCAGCCAACAGGACAGAACGGCTGGAAGACCTGTTTTTTATGATAACTGATAAAAATAATATCAAATCATGATGTACCGGATGATATCAATTCTATGACGGATACTCACGCTTTATTTTCAGGGCTGGGGATTGATAAAAAGATACTTGATATCCTTGCCAAATTAAAATTCACCGTACCCACCCCGATACAGGCAAAAGCCATTCCCATAGCGGTTGAAGGAAAAGATATAATAGGAATAGCGCAGACCGGAACAGGCAAGACGTTTGCTTTTGGCATTCCTATGGTGCAGATGCTTGCAAAAAACGGGGGCAAAGGCCTGATTTTATTACCCACACGCGAACTTGCGCTTCAGGTAAACGAAGCCCTGCTTCAGCTTATCCCGGCGTTTAAAATGAAAAGCCTTGTAATTATCGGCGGCCATGACATGCAGGGGCAGGTGGACGGAATCGGGCGTTCTCCGGATATCATTATTGCCACGCCGGGGCGCCTTATAGACCACCTTAACCGGGGAAATCTGGAATTAAATAAAGTTAATTTTCTTGTCCTTGACGAAGCGGACAGAATGCTTGATATGGGGTTTTTAAGGGATATTCAGGAAATATTATCTGTCATCAGCAAAGAGAGGCAGACGCTTCTTTTTTCCGCCACAATGCCGGGGGATATTTTAAAAATAGCTTCAGAATATATGCGCCTGCCGGTTGTAACGGAAATAGCGCCTGCGGGCACGGCTATAGAACTTGTAAGCCAGGAAATGTACGTGGTGAAAGCAGAGATGAAAAGCGTGCTTGTGCTGGAACTTTTAAAGGAAGTGACAGGCAGCGTGCTTGTGTTTACGCGCACAAAAAAGTCAGCGGCGAAGATTGCTCAAAAATTAAAAAAATCCGGTATTGCCGCGGCAGAGATACATTCAGACCTTGCCATGCATGAAAGAAACAGGTCTCTTGAAGGGTTTAAATCAAAAAAGTACCGGGTGTTGGTTGCCACGGATATTGCAGCCCGCGGCATTGACGTGACAGGAATTGAACTTGTGATTAATTACGACCTGCCTGATGACGCATCCAACTATGTGCACAGGATAGGGCGGACAGGCCGCGCCGGCATGACAGGCCGCGCGATATCGCTGGCCACCCCTGACCAGGGGCTGGAAGTAAAAAATATTGAAAGTATTATAAGGACGGTTATTCCGGTTGTAAAACACCATAAGGTTCCGCATGAAGGTTTTACAGCGGTGCCGCTGATACCGCTGCCAAAACCGTATGAAGCCGCGCGCCCGCCCAAGTTTGACCGGCACAATGAAAAAAAGAAGTGGAAAGACAGGGATTAAAAGACCCGGGAACACAGCTAAAAAGTTTTTTAATGGACAAATATATTTATGTTTGCCATACAATAATTAATATTATATGCTTTGTATGGCAAAGCAGGAGGTTAAATGCCGTTACCCATAAAGATAGAGGAATTATTCAAAGGCCTTACCGTAGAGTCTGACAGGCTGGATTATAAGGAAGGGTTTAATCCGGAAAAAGTAACGCAGACAATATGTGCTTTTGCAAATGATATTAATAATATCGGGGGCGGTTATATAATTTTTGGTGTTAAATCCTCGGATGGTGCACCTGAACTTCCGCCGGCCGGCCTGAAAGAATCACAGGTTGAAGCATACCAAAAGAAAATAATCGAAACCCAGTATAAGATATTACCTTTTCCGCAGGTGATTCTATCTCCTGAAATTTATCTTAAAAAAAGAGTCCTGGTATTATGGGTGCCGGGAGGGGAAAACCGTCCATATAAGGCGCCTGTCAGCTATGAAGGTTCAGAAAAGGCTTATTATATCAGGCGGCATTCCACAACAGTAAAAGCAAATCAGCATGAGGAAAAACAGCTTCTGGAAATATCTGCCCGCATTCCGTTTGACGACAGGGTTAACCATAATGCCGATATACGGGATATGAAGAGGGATATAATACTTCAATTTTTAAAAGACACAGGCAGCGGTTTATATGAGAGCGCAAAGGGTGTGGCTCTGCCGGAGCTTTGCAGGCTATTACAGGTTTGCCGCGGTTCAAAAGAAAATTTAAAACCGTTAAACGCGGGACTGCTGATGTTTTCAGATGATCCGGAGTTGTTCTTCCCCGGGGCGAGAATTGAAATAGCGGAATTTGAGGACAATGAAGGCACAGGCAGGAAATTTACGGAAAAAATTTTCAGAGGGCCTGTGCATAGACAGCTAAAAGATGCTCTGTTGTATCTTCAAAATATGGTTATTAAGGAAAAAATCAGCAAGATACCCGGGCGCGCAGAAGCGGAACGGGTATTTAATTATCCTTATGAGGCAATTGAAGAAATTCTTGCCAATGCTGTTTATCATAAGGGTTACGATTATAGAGACCCTGTTGAGGTAAATATATTTCCTGACAGGATGGAAATAATATCAAAACCCGGGCCCATGCCGCCTATAGATAATAAAGACCTGAAAAAAGAGCGTGTACCTGTGCGTGAATACAGGAACAGGAGAATAGGAGATTTTTTGAAAGAACTTGATATGACAGAGGCAAAAGGCACAGGTTTTCCGGAAATAAGGCGTGCGTTGAAAGTGAACGGGTCTCCGGTGCCTGTATTTGAAACAAATAAAGACAGAACTTACTTTCTGGCAGTTATAAAACCACATAAGGCCTTTTTTGATGCAACTGCAGATAAAAACGTATCTGAAAAAACACTGTCAATGTCTCAGGTTGATCCTAAGTCTGTCCCAAGTCTGTCTCAGGTCTGTCCTAAGTTCATGAGTATAAACACAGCGGTGGCTGTATTAACCGCAGCTTCCGGTGAAACAACGCTGCAGGCCGTAATGGAGCTGATTGGAAAAACAAATAAAAGCAGGACAAGGAACGAAATTATAAAACCGCTTATAAAACACAACCTGATTAAAATGACAATACCGGATAAACCAAGCAGTTCCAAACAAAAGTATATTGCAACGCAAAAAGGCATAAAAACGCTTAAAGGGATTAAATTGAATAAGAGTTCCTGAAAGTAAGCTTTTTTCTGTGCTTCGCCGAAGATAAAAAAGCGTATGCTTAAAGATATTAGATTTATTAAAGCTGGAAACATTGAAAATTCTGAACTTGTTGTACGTAATTGGCTGTAAAAAACCGGCCGGTGTTTAAGCCGGGTAATTAGTGTGTTTTTGTATTATAATAGCTATATTACTATTTAAAGCAGAAGGAAAGGTGGTTATATGAGGGAGATTTCGTTACTTTCAGGGTTTTATTTTACACAGTTTAAAAACAAGTTTAAACACCCTGTAAAGGGGGATCTTGTTAAGTTCTTTCTGCTGATTGTTTTCTCGCTGGTGTTCTTTCCTATGATATATCAGCTTTTCTTTTTTATCTTCAAACACTTTTACGGGGCGCAGTTAATTGGCGGGCTTCTGGTAAACAGGCTTTTGTCCGCTATCTATATGACTTTCTCCTATATGATTGTGATGTCGGCTGTGGTATCGGCAATTCCTGTTTTATACTTAAGCCGCGATATGGATTTTCTTTTCAGCTCGCCTATAAAAGCGGAAGACATTTTTACTTTTCAGTATTTAAAGATAATTTTTGAAGCGTGCTGGATGATGCTTTTAATGTCCATTCCCGTTTTTGCGGCATACAGTACTGTTTTAAAAATAGATATTTATCAGTACCTTTTTATTATGGCCGCGCATATTCCGTTTTTTATTGTCATGGCGTCCGCGGGTATTGTGCTTACGCTTGTGCTGGTAAGATATTTTCCGGCGGAAAGCATACGCAACATAGCAATAGCGATGAGCGGTATTTTTCTTGTGGGGATTGTCCTGTATTTCAGGATGCTGGAACCGGAAAAGCTGTCCGCGGGTTCCATGCAGGATGTTTCGGAGTTTTTAAAATACCTGCGCACTCCGGAAAGCTTCTTTCTGCCGCATACGCATTTTATCTCCATCGTAAAGGACGTTACTGCTTACGGCATTTACCGCGGTATCGGCCCTTTGCTGGCGTACGGGTCAGCCGCGCTTGTTATATTCGCCCTTGTAATAAAAGCCGCCGGTTTATGGTACTTTGACGGCTACGGAAAAAAAGGGATTTATAAAAAAGAAAAACCGCTTGCCGCCGGCCGCGTTTTTATAAGAAGAAAGGTGTTTGAATCGCAGCTTATCAAGGATGTGAAATACCTTGTAAGGGACACTTCGCAGTGGATACAGGTGGTTTTTCTTTTCGGCGTTGTGGTCATTTATCTTTTTAATATGTACAAGATGCCGTCCGAACTGTTTGACCTTAAAAACGTAATTTACTTCCTTAATATAGGTTTTATAGGGTTCATAATTTCCGCTATTGGTTCCAGGTTTATTCTTCCCGTGATAAGCGTGGAAGGGCGCGCGTTCTGGATATACCGCTCCGCCCCCTCTACAATGACAAAGTATGTCATTGACAAGTTTATCGCTTACGGAATTCCAATGATGATTATCGGGCTTGTAATAGCGCTGCTTTCAATTAAGATTTTAAAATCAGACCCGTTCATTAATTATGTAACCATATTTTCCACCGTATGCGTGACTCTGGTGATATCGGGGGTGGGCACTGGTTTTGGGGGGTATTTCGCGAATTTTAAAATAAAAAACGCGGAAGAGATGATTACCGGCGTAGCCGGGCTTTCGTACATGTTTGTGACAATGGTGTTTATAGGCATAACGCTTGCCCTTATTGCCGACCCTGTAAGGGATTATTACAGGTCAACCCTTGTCCGCGCGATTGTATTTAACCCGCGGGAATATATATGGCTGTTTGCCGCGGCTTTTGTTTCATCGGTTGCAATCACCGTATTTTCGCTGTGGGCGGGGATTAACCGGCTGAAAAAGATGGAGATTTAAGGCAGGGGGAAATATCTTTTATTGACAGCCCGCGCACAACGGTATATTCTGACCGTATACATTATTATAGATAGGGTATTTGAAATGTCCATATTGTATAATTACCCGGTTAAAAAAAACCCGGATAATATGTACGTTAATATTGCGGGGTGTTTATGAAAAAATCGGCAAGTGCTCCGGTAACTCTGATTAAAAGCCTGAATGTCCTCCTGTATACTTTAATATTTGCGTGCGCCGCTAACGCCGCAACGGCAACGCTTACTATCACGGCTACCGCCACTATTACCCCTACATATAACATTGCGGTTTCATCTGTGTGGCGGGTAAACGCGGGCGGCGATGTATACCCTGACAGCTGGGGCAACACCTGGATAGCGGATACAAATTACAGCGGCGGGTACGGACACGGCGTCACGGTTGCGGTTGCAAATACCGCTGACAGCATACTTTATCAGGATGAAAGGTACGGGAATCCTTTCACGTACACGTTCAATGTGCCGCCGGGCGATTATCAGGTTACGCTTAAATTCGCGGAATTATACTGGGAAGCTGCCGGTGACAGGATATTTGACGTCTTTATAAACAGCACGCGGGTGCTTGACGATTTTGATATTTATAATGAAGCGGGTTCCGCTTTCAGGGCGTTAAGCAAAACTTTTAATAATATATCGCCGGCGGCAGGGCAGATATTAATACAGTTTGGGCCGGCCTCTATTGATAACGCGCAGGTCTGCGCTGTGCAGATAAACCCGATGCCGCCCACCCCCACCTGCACACGCACGCCGTGTTCTACGCCTGTAGTACTTCCATACCTGCAGGTAAATGGCGGAACATGGCAGCAGACAGATACTGTTACCGTAAATCAGGGCGCTGTGGTAAATCTTGGGCCGCAGCCGTTAACGGGAGGCACGTGGAGCTGGACAGGGCCGTCAGGATTTACTTCGTTATCGCGTGAATTATCAGCAATACCTTTAACACCCGGCCTTAACACTTTTTCTGCGGTATATACAGATGATTGCGGAAGCCAGGCGAATCAAAATTATTATATAACAATGTCGGCTTCATTGACGGCAACAGCCGGATGCGCGCGTGGAATTACCATTGACGGATTAATGAATGAAAGTTCGTGGGCATCCGCGCAGGAATATCAGGTCTCTGAACTGTGCCTTGGAACAAACCCGAATAATATTTCCGGCAGTTTTAAAACCCTGTGGGATAATGACAACCTGTACGTCGGGATTGACGTAAATGATTCCTATTTAAACGCCACGCAGGTGGCGTGCGCCAATTACAATGATTCGGCGGTGGAAATATACCTTGATATGGCCAATGACCACGGCAGCCAGCCTTATCCCGGCTCTGTGGGCGATTTTCATTTTATGATAAGCTACGACAGCCTGCAGTTCTGCTTAAACGCCACTGTCGCGCTGCCGCCGGGCGGGCTTGTGTATAAAAGCACTTATGACGCGGCAGGCTATATAATGGAAGTGATGATACCGTGGTCAACGCTGGGCGTTGTCCCTGTAACCGGAAATTTTTATCAGTTTGACGTGCAGATTGATTTTAACAACGGCACCACGGAGCGTGTGGGACAGCTTGTATGGAACGGGGATGAGGATAACTGGGAAAGTTCGGCGAATCTGGGGGATATTATGCTTGGGTTCTGCCCCAGCCCCACGGCAACAGCCACGCCGGTTCCGCCCGCGCTTAAAGAATCGTTTCATGTTTTTCCAAACCCGGTGGACCCAAAGCAGTCGCCCGCGGTTATCAGTTACCACCTTAAAAATGACGCGGAAGTAAGTATAAAAATTTTCACCGTCACGGGAAAACACGTAAAGACAATTCTGGATAAAACCGTAAAATCCGCGGGGCGCCATTCTGAAGATGAATGGGACGGTACGAATGAGAATAAAATTGAAGTGTTGTCCGGCGTTTATTTATGCGTGCTGGAAGTTAAGGATAAAGCAACAGGCAGCACAACAAAACTTGTTAAAAAAATGGCCGTATTAAGGTGATAATAAAAACAGGTTTTAACGGGTGATGAGGTTTTTGTGAAAAAGGCCGCGGTTATGACAGGTATACAAAAAATTAAACTGACGGCGCTGGCAGCGCTTGCGGTGTTTTATTTTTTTCCCGTCATGGCATCGCCCGGCGATTACGGCAGTGAAAACGTATTCATGGCCGGGGCCGGTTCCAGGCCGGACGGCATGGCAGGCGCTTTTACCGCCGTGGCAGACGACCTGTCCGCCATACATTACAACCCCGCGGGGCTTGTGCTTGTTAAAAAACAGGAAATTGCTCTGTTGTATTACCCTTTATATGAAGGTGTGTCTTACGGGTCGGTTTCCTATGGGCAGCCGCTGCTTAATTTTGGGACCATAGGCGCGGCGCTGTTTATGTTTTCCGCTGACGGTATGGAAGGTTATGACATAAACGGAAACCAAACTTCTGATTTTAAAAACGGCCAGTACAAAGCGGCCTTATCGTACGCGCGCAAAATAACCGACGGCTTTTCCGCGGGCGCGAATATTGACATCTATTACTCCAATATGGCGCGGTTTAACTACGCCGGATTCGGCGCGGATATCGGCTTACTGTACGAACCTTTTTCTTTTCTGCGCGCCGGGCTTATTGCACGTAACCTTATAACGCCGGCTTTTTCAATGCAGTCGGTCACGGAAACGCTTGGCCGCACATACACCCTTGGGGTGCTGGCAAAACACAAATTCGCGGATTTTGAATTTAAGGCCGCTTATGACATCTCTGCGGGTGAAAAGGAAAGTTTTAAAGACAGGTTTGGCATAGAGGTAAAATGGGCGGGTATTACGGGTGTCAGGGCGGGTTATACAGACGGGGAATTTACTTTTGGCGCGGGCCTTTATTTATATGATATTAAATTTGATTACGCGTTTGTGTCAAACGGCAGTTTTGGCAGGATGGACAGGTACACACTTTCATACGCGTTTGGTATGACCTTAGAAGAGCAGAAAGCGCACAGGCGCAGAAGTATTTACGCAGAAGTACGCAGGATAGTGGAAGAAAGGTATAAAATAAAATTAAAAGAAGAGGCGGAAGCGTATTACCGCCGCGCCTACGCTTATTACCTTAGAAATGAATTTGAAGACGCGCTGACAGAGGCTGAAAAATCGCTGGAATGGAAAAAAGATTACGAGCCGTCGCTGAAAATGAAAAAGATTCTTGAAGAAAAACTTAAAGAAAAAATAAAAAGCGCGGAAGGCACGGATTACAGCGGCGATACCGACGGTTATATTTCCGCGGGCATTGAATTATACGAGAAAAAACAGTATGATGAGGCAATTAAACAGTGGGAAAACGCCTTAAAGCGCAGGCCGGGAAATAAAGCCCTGAAAGCTTTAATATTAAAAGCAAAAAAAGACATGGAATCCGGCAGCGGTAAAGTACGGCTGACCCGGGAACAGAAAGAGGCGGCGGACAGGATGTATTATCTTGCCGTTAACAGCTACACAGAGGGTGATTTAAAGGGAGCGGTTGAAATGTGGAAAAAAGTCCTGGCAATAAACCCGGATGACGTAAAATCGCAGAGGGATTTAAGAAAAACACAGGCGGAACTTGAAGAACTTAAAAGGCGCGGGATAGAATGAACAAAAAATTTAAAAGCATGAAATGGGAAGTGATGGGTGTTGTTCTGTCGCTTACCCTTATCATAACCGGAATAATGAGTTTTATGCTGCTTAACATACATAAGAAAAGCCTTGTAAACGAAGTGGAACTAAGGGGTATAAGCACGGCCCGTAATATAGCCAACAACATCGCGGACTTTATAATGATGAAACACGAACTTGAAGCCGCGAAAGTGTTAAAAGAAGCGATGCAGAATAAGGGCGTAATTTATGCCATGGTGGTAAATTCAAACGGCGTTATAATCGCGCATAATGACATGACGCAGGTGAAAAAAAGATACGCGCCGCCCGGTAAAGCAATAAAAACAACCGCCGCGAAAAACATTATATTTGAAACGGCGTCCGGCGGCAGATTAATAGAATTTACCGCCGCGGCAGTTGCCAAACACAAAGCCAGGACAGGCGTGGTGCGCGTCGCGGTATCGTATGACCTTATCGGCCGCGCGCTAAAGCGCACATATATGAACATTGCGCTGGTGACGGTAATTGCGGTAATTTTAAGTGTTATCGGCGCTTTCTTTTTAAGCACGGCAATTACAAAGCCCATAAACACCCTTGCCGAAGGCGTAAAGATTGCGGGCAGCGGGGATTTAAACCACAAAATTATGATTAACAGAAAAAATGAACTTGGGCTGCTTGCGGATACTTTTAACGCCATGACGGATGACCTGAAACGCGCGCAGAAAACCGCGCTTGAAAAACTGGCAATGGAAAAAGAACTTGAAATTGCAAGCAGGCTTCAGGATTCGCTGCTGCCTAAGAAATTTCCCGATATGGGAAATTATGAAGCATCCGCGTTTTATAAACCCGCTAAAGAAATAGGCGGGGATTATTACGATGTAATCCCGCTTACAGGCGGAAGGTTTGGCATAGTAATGGCGGATGTATCGGGCAAAGGCGTGCCTGCCGCGCTTATTATGACGATGTTAAGGGGCATATTAAACACCGAAGCCGTGTTAAATTCCGACCCTGTGCGCGTCCTTATAAACCTTAACAACGGGCTGCTTGGCAGGGTGGAAGGAAATATTTTCGCGACAATTTTTTACGCCGTGCTTGATACGGCAAAAGGCGCGATAGAAATGGCGTCTGCAGGGCACCACGAAATACTGTTTTATAAAAGCGGCGCGGCCGCGGTGGAATCTTACTGCCCCAAAGGCGCGGCTATAGGAATTTTAAAAGGCAATAATTTTGAAGCGCGCCTTGAAAAGATAACCGTTAAAATTGAAACGGGTGACAGGCTGCTTCTTTTTACGGACGGCATAAGCGAGGCTAAAGCCGCATCCGGAGGAAGGTTTGGTATGGAAAGGGCTGCCGCGTCACTGCAGAAAAACGGCGGCAGGGCATGCCGGGAAATAATTGACGGCCTGCTTAATGATGTTGATGTTTTTACGGGTAAAGAGGAACAAAGCGATGATATCGCTGTACTGTCTATAGGAAGGACAGCTTAACGGAGGTGATAAAATGTCATTTGAAATCAGGGAAAACGCGGATGGAGAAATAATAATTGTGCGGGTTTACGGCGAGCTGGACTCTTCGTCGGTCGCGGCTTTCACGCTGGGCTTTAAAGAAATTTCGTCCAAACATAAAAAAGCGAAATATGTGGTGGATATGAAACAGCTTGATTTTATAAGTTCCGCGGGGTGGACCGCGTTTTTAAATGAATTCAAATCGCTGCAGGCGTCAGGAAGTGAAATGAAGCTTGCGGCCATGCAGGCTGACGCGAAAAGGGTGTACGGCCTTGTGGGAATAGACGGCGTGATAGGCAGTTATGAAACAGTAAAAGAGGCGCTGGACAGCTATGCCAAATAAAGCTGAAGTATCCGAATTAAAAGTGGACGCGAAAGCGCAGAACCTGGGCGTGATAAGAAAATTTATAAACGCGGCAATGAAGAACAACGGCTTTGCGCAGGATAAAATATCGGCAATGAAAGTGTCAATAACAGAGCACATAGAGAATCTGATAAGGCACGCGTACGCGGAAAAGCCGGGAAAGACAGATATTATAATGAAGCTTGAATTTCCGTCAGTTAAAATAACAGTTCTGGATTCAGGGGCAAAGTTTGACATGACAACGCATGAAATTCCGGATACATCCCGCAGGCTGAAAAAAGGGCTTGGCGGAAAAATGGGAATAAAAACCATAATGGCCCTGTGCGATAAGGTGGTATATAAAAGGAAGGGTAATTATAACGAGAATACTTTTATAATAAGGCAGAATAAAAAGGGGAAGGTAAACAAATAAATGGCAACGATAAAAGACGTCGCGAAAATCGCGGGAGTTTCATACAACACGGTATCTTTTGTGGTAAACGGCGTGGATAAAGTGGCGCCCGCGACAAAAGAGAGGGTGTTAAAGGCAATAGAAGAACTGCAGTACAGGCCCAACAAAGCAGCCAGGGCGCTTGTGGGCGGCAAGGCGGACTCCATAGCTTTTATAAGCACGCGGTTCACGTCTATTTTTGGAATGAATATTCTGCGCGAAATTGAAGACGGCGTGCACTTAGCCGGCATGTCGGCAAATTATGACCTGATACCGTATTCCACAAGGGGCGAAGGCGCGTTCAAAGACCAGATAATTGATTCTATTATTTTCAACAGAAAAGCGGACGCCATAATAATGCTTGGCATAAAACCGGGGCAGGAACACATGGAAAAGTTAAAAAAAGCCGGGATTCCATTAATTCTGATAGACGCGTATCTGGATGGCGCGAACAGCGTAAAATGTGACAATGAAAAAGGCGCTTTCGCGGCGGCGGATTACCTTATAAATAAAGGAAGGCGCAATATAGCGTACATAGGAATGGCAAAGACAGGCGGCGAGACATGGCCTTCTATAATAGAAAGGGAAGAAGGGTATAAAAAGGCGCTTAAAAGCCGCGGCATTTCAGTCCGCGATGAGATTATGGCAGAGGTAAACAACAACTATATAAATGAAGGCCGCGCCATTACGCAGAACCTTCTAAAGTCCCACAGGGATATTGACGCGATATTCTGCGGCGCCGGCGACAGCACGGCAATAGGCGCCATAAACGCTGTAAAAGAAGCCGGGCTTCGCGTGCCGGAAGATATTGCCGTTATAGGGTATGACGACATACCCGTCGCGTCGGCTTTTACGCCTTCGCTTACAACTGTAAGGCATCCGGTGGAAAGAATGGGAAACGAGGCGTTTGTGATAACGCTGGAGGCAATGCAGGGAAAGTTAAAAGAACCAAAAAATCTTGTCTTTGAACCGGAACTGGTTAAACGGGAATCCGCGTAAGGAGTTAATGGAATTTTGTCTAAGTAAAAAAGTAACACTTTTATACTTGATTTGATATTAAACCGCTGCTATAATTATATTGAAAAAAGTAATAAATCAGAATTTAGGAGGCGGATTACGATGCCAAGAGTGGTTTCATTTACGGTAAAGATTGAAAACGATAAAAGGGACTTAATGAATGATTTCTGCGGCAGGACAGGGATTAAAATCCAGAAATTTCTTGCCAATGCGATAGAGCATGAAGTAAGAAGGGAAATTGCGAAAGAGGAGCTTATGGAGGATATGGAAGCTATAAGCGGATATGAAAACGATAAGAACAAAGTTTTTCATGATGAAAAATCTGTTAAAAAACGCCTTGGGTTGTAAATGAAGGAATATGAAATAATTTATTATAGTAAGGCGGAGAAAGACCTTTCAAAAATAAACAAGAAGGAAGCAAAGGTAATTTTTCAAAAAATATCACAGTTAAAGAATGACCCACATCCGCAGATGTCTATAAAGTTAAAAGGGTACGACTATAACCGTCTGCGGGTAGGCAACTTTAGGGTGATTTATCAGATTGATGAAATAAGAAACAAGGTCATAGTGATTTCCATTAAACATAGGTCGGAAGTTTACATGGATTTATAAATCGCACCGGATAGAGATATGTCTAAGTCAACTTTAAAACGCAAAATAAACATAATTCTGCAGTGTAAAACAGCCATATTTTGGCTGTTTTTGTCCAAAAACCAAATTTCTTAAAAATAATTCTTGACAAACCGGGTTTACGGGTGTAAATTTGTATTAAAGTATGAACGTTCATATGCAATGATAACAGAGAGATAAACATAGGTTTTTTTAAGCAAAAAAATATGAACGTTCATATAAAAGTGAGACTAAAAATAATTGAGAAGAAAAAAATAAAAGTAAAGGGGAGCGGAAAATGAAAAAAGTCAGTATGTTGTTGATCGTGCTTTTGATGTTGTTTGTTCCGGTCCTGCACGCGGGTACATGTACCGTTGATGCAGGCACCACGTACCAGTACATCCGTGCCATTGGTGTATCAAGCGCATGGTATGGTTTGGCAGGAGGGAATGCAACAACCCTTTTTGCCGACGACAATGTAAACGGCCATATCGGGATTTCATCGCTAAGGGCCAGGATTGACCCAAACGGCAACCACGCGGCTGAAGTTAATAACCTTGTGGCTGCCAAAGCGGCCTATTCAAACCTGCTTTGCTGGGCTGCTGAATGGTCTCCTCCGCCGGAGTACAAGGCAAATAATAATGTAAACGGAGACATGCCTAATAATACATTTCTTGGCGCGGAATCCGGAACGCCTAACTGGGCGGATACCGGGTACGCAAACTATCTGGTTTCATATATTCAGTACGCTAAAAGCCGCGGCATAGACCTTTACGCTGTTTCGCCGCAGAATGAACCCAACTGGAACCCGGACTATGAATCATGCCTTTGGACAGCCGGGCAGTTTGAAGTTTTTGTGCGCGCGTTTAAAAGCGCGCTTAACGCGGCGGGGCTTACAACCAAGATTATGATACCGGAACCTATTAATCCCGGCGGAATGAATCTGGCAGCGACAGCCATGAACAACCCCACAACTGCGTCTTATGTGGGCATACTTGGAACGCACCTTTACGGCGCTATGCCAAACCCGCTTTCTTCATACGGTTTTACGCAGGTTACCAATCAGGAATTCTGGGAAACCGAAATTTCCGCCAACACCACCGATATTTCCGGCGCGTTGCAGCAGGCGGGATGGGTGCAGACATGCCTTGTAAACGCAAGCATGAACGCTTTCCATTACTGGTGGCTTCAGGATATGATAACAAACGGCCAGCCCAATATAAAAGCTTACGCGCTGGGAAGCTACAGCAAGTTTATCAGGCCGGGATATTACAGAATGGCCGCGACAGCATCGCCCACGTCCGGCGTGCAGGTAAGCGCGTTTAAGAATACAAACAATTCGTCACCGTCTAAAATTGTTTTTGTGGCAATTAATAATAACAGCTCCGCGACAAGCCAGACATTCGCGTTAAACGGCGTCAGTGTAACATCCATAACGCCGTGGATTACAAGCGCAAGCGTAAACCTTGTGGCGCAGCCCGCGGTTTCCGTGTCAGGCAACACATTTACATACACGCTGCCGGCGCGCAGCATTGTTTCTTTTGTGGGTTCAAGCGCTGTAGGGCCTACGGCGACAAATACACCGTGCGTGCCTACCGCGATAGTACCTTACCTTCAGGTTGGCACCGGCGCATGGCAGCAGACAGCCGCTGTTACAGTGGCGTCGCTTCCTTCAACAGTAAACCTTGGGCCTCAGCCGACAACCGGCGGCACATGGAGCTGGACCGGCCCTAACGGATTCACTTCAACTTCAAGAGAGCTTACATCAATACCGTTAAGCGCGGGGATAAACGTATTTACCGCCACATATACAAACGCGTGCGGCGCAAAATCCACGCAGGCGTTTACAATCACGGTACAAAGCTCTGCCACATCAACTGCAACCGCTGTGGTTACACCGGTAAACACGCCGATAACCACGCTCTTTGGCGGCAACCCGCTTATGTATCAGAAATACACCGCGGACCCAAATGCCTGCTGGTTTAACGGCAGGATGTATATTTATAATTCGCACGATAAAGACGGGGCAACGGGTTATGACATAACCGACGTAACGTTGATGTCATCCGATGACCTTGTAAACTGGACAGATGAAGGCGAAACTTTCAAGGCGTCAAGCACCACGTGGGCGGGCCTTACATACGCGCCGGCCGCGATTTACAGGAACGGCTATTATTACCTTTATTACGGCAACGGCGGCGGAAGCATAGGCGTTGTAAGAAGCACAAGCCCGACAGGGCCATGGACAGACCCTGTAGGACGCGCGATAATTACAGGCAGCACACCGGGATGCAGCGGCATGACATATGTATTTGACCCCGGTGTATTTGTTGACGACGACGGCCAGGCGTACATGTATTTTGGCGGCGGCGGGCCGGGCAATTTAAGGGTAATTAAGCTTAACGCTGACATGATAAGCATAAGCGGCTCGGCCGTAACCATAGACGCGCCAAGGTATTTTGAAGCGCCGTTTATGAATAAGAGAAACGGAATATATTATCTTTCGTATTCAACTGATTTTTCCGCTTCACCTGCTGCGACAATTGACTACATGACCAGCAGCAATCCTATGACAGGCTTTACGCACCGCGGTACAATACTGGGCAATCCGCCGGATAACTGCGGAAACAACAACCACGCTTCAATAGTAAATATCGGGGATGACTGGTACATCGCTTATCACACAAGAAGGCTTTCCAACATTAACCTTGGAAACTGCAACGGTATATACGAAAGAAGCGTCGCGCTTGACAGGATGTATTTTAACGCGGACGGAACCATACAGAAAGTGGTTACAACCACAACAGGCGTAAACGCGCTTAAACTGGCGAATCCGTATACAACTAATAAAGCGGTAACCATGGCAAAGGAATCCGGAATTCAGACCGAAACATGCACTGAAGGCGGATTGGATGTAGGGTTTATAGAAAACGGCGACTGGATTCAGGTTAAGAATTTTGATTTTGGAACAGGCGCTTCAAGCTTTGAAGCACGCATCGCAAGCGCGGGTGCGGGCGGCAATATAGAAATACGCGTAGGCAGCATTACAGGCACAATTGCGGGCACATGCGCTGTTCCCGTAACAGGCGGATGGCAGACATGGCAGAACGTTACGTGCAATGTAAGCGGATTATCCGGCGTGAAAGACATATTCTTTAAATTCACCGGCGGAACAGGAAACCTTTTCAATATATATACGTACCGTTTCTATCAGGGAGCGGTAACAACACCCACCAATACCGCGGTGATTACTTCAACATTTACCAGGACAAATACACCCACAAACACGCAGGGTGTTGCTTCACCCACACCGACAAGAACGCCCACAATTCCTGTTGTTACAGGCGGGTTAAGGGACCTTGCCGCGGCAAAGGGAATGCTTTTTGGAGCGGAAGCGGCAAACAGCCCGCTTCAGAACGAAGCTATTTACAGGACCACGCTTGCCAAAGAATTCAACTGGCTTGGCGGGGAAAATGAATTTAAGGCGTATCTGTGGACAGCGCCGTATTCTTACAATTTCACAACCACAGATTATTACAAAAATTTCAGGGACGCGAACAATATGGATATGAGGGGACACGTACTTGTGTATTACACGGTGGTCCCAAGCTGGATGAGTTCCGGAAATTACACCAGCACTCAGGTAAGCGATATGCTTAAGTCGTATGTTCAGACAATCTCGGCCAGGTACGCTGGAAAGATGAACCAGTGGGACGTTGTAAACGAAGCTGTCACAGACGGAGCGCCTTACGGCTACCGTTCCAATGACTTCTGGTATCAGAAGCTTGGCGATTACATCCCCAACGCTTTCAGATGGGCAAGGGAAGCTGACCCTAACGCCAAACTTTATTACAATGACTACGGCAATGAAGGTTTAAACGGCAAGTCAAATTACATTTACGATATGGTTAAAAATATGAAAGCCCAGAACGTGCCTATTGACGGCGTGGGCTGGCAGTGCCATGTAAGCAGCAGCTGGCGCTTAAACGACGATATTTATGAAAACGCGCAGAGGCTTACCGCGCTTGGGCTGGAAATAACAGTGACGGAACTTGACGTGGCAATACCGGTTCCTGTTGATTCCACAAAACTTCAGTCACAGGCAAAGGCGTACGCTGATATGACGTTCTTCACCATGACGCACCCTAACATAAAGAAAATGTTCCTGTGGGGCTTCACGGACAAACATTCCTGGATACCGGGCTTTACCGACGGCGCGTCAGACGCGGCGCTTATCTTTGACACGAATTATAATAAGAAACCCGCGTATTACGCGATACAGACAGTGTTAGGCTTGAATCCCGTGAACGGTATTTACAACGGCGGATTTGAAAGTTCCATATACTGCTTCAACGAAATGTCCGGCGGCGCGATAGCGGAAGAAACCTCAATAGTACACAGCGGAACAAAGTCCGCAAGGGTTTCAAACAGGTCGCAGGCGTATCAGGGTATTGGCCAGCACATACTGTGGTATCTGCTGCAGAACGGGCAGGGAACATACAGCGCAAGCGCGTGGGCAAGGCTTGCTTCAGGCACGGATAACGCAAAGATTACACTTTATATAAAAGATGACGAAGGCGGAAAGTATATAAGCTTAGGTTCTGCCGCTGCCAACAGCACGCAGTGGAGCCAGGTAAGCGGTTCCGCGAACGTCACATGGACCGGGCTTTTAAGGGTTGCAAGGATTTTTGTGGAAACAGACACCACCACCGGAAATTTCTACGTTGATGACCTGGCTTTTGCAAAAGATGGCGGCGTAACAGCGACACCCACCAGGACAGCAACATTAACAGCCACAGCAACCGCAACCGCGACAGCGACATTAACGGCAACACCTGTAACAGCAACAACCTGGCGCGTGGTTTCCGGACGCGAAACAGCGTATGTTGATTCCAATGGCTTTACGTGGTCGGCTGACACCAACTTTACAGGCGGAACAGCGTACAGCACCACAAAAACAGTATCGGGCGCGCTGCCTGCATCGTCAGACATGGCGCTGTATCAGAGCGAACGCTACGGCAATCCGTTCACGTACACGTTTAATGTTCCCGCGGGTTCTTATCAGGTGACATTAAAAATGGCAGAGACATATTTTACGGCAGCAGGTTCACGCAGCTTTAATGTCTCTGTAAACGGCACGGAAGTTATGACAAATTATGATATCTTTGCTGCGGCAGGCGCGGACAAAGCGGTTGACATGGTGTTTAACAACATAGCACCGGCCGGCGGAAAAATTACAATTGAATTCGGGCCGGCAGCCGTGGATAACGCGAAAGTATGCGCTATTCAGATAATACCGCAGCCTGTAATTGCAACATCAACTCCTACAGCGACAAACACATCAACAAATACAGCTACAAACACGGCAACAAAAACAGCGACAAACACTTCAACACACACCGCGACAAACACGGCTGTGCCTCCGACATCAACATCAACAAATACATCAGTACCGCCGACAAACACGGCAACTAATACAGAGGTACCTCCGACATCTACAGGTACAATAGTACCGCCTACATCAACAAATACTTCATTACCGCCTACAGCAACATCCACATTTACAACAGTACCTCCGACATCTACAAATACTTCAGTACCGCCTACAGCAACATCCACATCCACAACAGTACCGCCGACATCAACTTCAACTTCATTACCTCCGACAAACACTGCGACAAACACAGCTACAAAGACAGCCACAAACACAGCTACAAACACGGCAGTACCGCCGACAGCAACATCCACGCAGGTTGTCGTGGCAAACTTCACAATTATGCTTAAGAATTCGGATTCAGAAAATGTTTCAAGCCCGCATCCTTCGTTCAGGGTGGTTAATACAGGAAGCGCGTCACTTAACTTAAACGGAATGGAAGTAAGGTACTGGATAAACTCTGATTCGGCGTCAGGACAGCAGGTTCAGGGTTTCATTGACTGGGCGGGAAAACTTCCGCAGGGAAGCACTATCACGCAGAACATGTCAGTATCTGCCGTGCAGACAGCCCTGGGAACCCAGAATTACTACATAAGCTTCAAGTTTAATTCTTCAATTGTGCTTGCGCCTAATGAGTTCGCGGAAGTTCAGGCAAGGTTCAACAAAACAGACTGGAGCTCCATGCTGCAGTCAAACGACTGGAGCTTTGCTTCAAGCCAGGTTTACGCGCGCACAGACAGAATGACAGCGTATGTTTCCGGAGCATTAGTATACGGAAACGAACCGTCAGCGCAGGCCACCAACCTTACAGCAAGCATAAGCAGCGTGTTAAGCTATCCAAACCCGGCTGTAAGCGGGGACACAACATATCTGCAGTACACTGTTGAAGGCGGCACGATACAGTCCCAGTCAGCGGATAATAAATTAATGGCTGTGGACGACCCGAACGCGGTTGTAACACTGGCAATTTTCACGGCGCAGGGAAGGCTTATGTGGAAGCAGGTTATAACCGGAGTATCAAATGTGTGCACAGGCAAACATTCGGTACAGTGGGACGGAAAATCCGCCGCAGGTCACAAACTTGCCGCGGGTACGTATGTGCTTAAAGTGTCAATTAAGTCAAAAGGAATTGAAAACAGTAAAAACTTTGTGATATTGATAGGCAATAAGTAAACAAAAGTAATCCAAAAAGCCCCGGGCACAAGCCCGGGGCTTTTTTTTGGGTAGTATTTGTTTTGGTATCTGCGGTCTTTGGTTTTGTTTTCGTAGGGATATCTATGTAAAAAACAGTCAATAAAAAAAGTATCCCTATATGAAAATTAAGCGTAAATTTTCATTGACTGTACTCCCCC